>SLSN01000060.1 GCA_007130415.1 Patescibacteria group bacterium | reverse complement strand
TTCTGAAACTGTTTCCGAGGTTAAGGAGATTGTAAAAGAGTCAAAGGGTATAATTAAAAATGTTGAAAAGATAGTTGAAGAGTCCACAGAAATTGTTGGAGCAGCTAAAAGAACAACTCTCATGGTAGAAGGCACAGTCGTTGAACTGAAAGAACACATAATACAACCCATCAAAAAAATCGGAGGAGTTTTTTCAATGGCCGCTAGTTTCCTCGAAGGTTTTAAAAAGTAAAACTAATTATGCAAAGTTATTTTGTCCCGCACAAACTTAAGGTTGGAGATATTACACACCTTTCGGATAAAGATTCGGAATTTGTAATATCAGAGGAGCTTTTTAAAATTGAAGACCCAATACAAGTAGAAACACTAGATGGCGTTTTCCTAGCAAGAGTTACGGATATTGAAAAGACCTCTGTTGAAATAGAGGTTCTTGAAAAAATATCAGAAAAAAAACCAGACAAAGAAGGCCTTCACATAACTGTAATACAATCAATCTCTGGAGATCCTAAGTTTAACTTTTTTCTGGAAAAAGCTGTAGAAATAGGAATAAATAGAATTATACCAGTAGAATCTCGGTTCTCTTTAATGCCAAAAAAGAAAGCTCTTAAAAAATTCGGAATGTATGAAAAAATTCTCAAAGAGGCAAAAGAACAAAGTAGAAATCCATATGATGTTGAGATTGAAAAGCCAATAAATATTAAAAGCTTGAAAGATATTGATTCTAAAAACAAACTTTGTTTCGCTACAGAAATTAAAAACCCTCTCAGTTTAAATCAAGCGTTATCAAAAAAAGAACCAAATTCCACCTATACCATAGCCATAGGGCCAGAAAGAGGGTGGAGTGTATCTGACATAAAGGTTTTTGAAGAATTGGGTTTTGAATTTGTAAAATTGAAAGGTAACATATTAAGAACTGAAACTGCAGGCCTAGTAATTGCGAGTATTTTAAATTTTAGAGCGGAGAAATTTTAATGAGAAAGAAAAAAAGACAAAGAGGATTTAAAAAACCTTCCAAAAAATTTTTCTACAAAGAAGATATTTTTCTTTCAAGAATGGCTAGTATAATTAAAACTCCTCAGACAAAAGTTAAGGAAATGTTTTTTCAAAAAACTATACCCAGTATTAAATTAAATGGAGCTAAGAAGGAAGTTCTTGAAAAAAAAGGTTTTGAACTTAAGAAGGTAGAATGGTGTAAAGACACATATCTTGTCAAAAATTTAACAAAATCTGAGATTAAAAACATCTCTGAATACAAAAAAGGATTATTCTATATTCAAAATCTAGCAGAATTAATACCGACAATAGCTTTAAAAATAGGTATGGATGATTTTGTTTTAGACATGTACCCTGATTTGGGTACAGCACATATTCTTTCTCTTGGTGGAGATGAAGAAAAGATTTTTGTTAACAAGAATATAGAAATGGGGGAAGATTTAGATAAAGAACATGCTGATTCTTTTGATAAAATTCTTCTACTCTCGCCATCTACTAGAGAAGGCAAGATTTCTTTTTTACAAAAAAGACCTCTGAAAAATTGGAGTGTTAAAAAAACACAAGCTCTTTCTAAATTACAAGAAAAATTAATAACGGTAGGTTTTAACTGTCTTAAAAAGGGAGGGCTATTAGCCTACTCAACAACAACAATCTCACCAAATGAAAACGAAGCTATTGTTAATTACCTACTCAAAAAAAACAAAAATGCGAAAATTGAATATATTGATTTGATAGAAAGTAAGGAATTTGAAAATTACAAACCCTTTGTTAAAAAGGGGTTAAAAGAATGGAACAACGAAGTGTTCCATCCTGACATTATTAAAACTATTAGAACAATACCTGGCAAAACAATGTATGGTACGTACACAGCGTTAATCCGAAAGATTTAGTTTTCTTCCTTTGCTGCTTCCTTCATACTTAATTTCATCTTCCCAGACTTTTCATCTATTTCCAAAAGTTTAACCTTCACCTTATCTCCAACTTTTACATGCTCGTCAACATTTTCGATAAATTTGTCGGTTATTTCAGAAATATGTACAAGTCCAGAAATCCCTGGTGCTATTTCTACAAATGCCCCAAAATCTACAACACCATCCACTAAACCTTCATATATTTCACCCGCTTTTGGAACCATAGCATAAGCAGAAACCATTCTTTCAGCTTGCTCCAACGATTTTTTATCCACAGCAAAAATATTTACCTTACCATCGTTATCTACTTCTATTTCTGTCTGAGTTTTCTCACTTAAAGCCCTAATATTTTTACCTCCAGGACCAATTAAATCACCAATTTTTTCAGGTGGGATTTCCACTGAAGCTACTTTAGGAGCATGAACTGAAACTTCCTTTTTTGATTCTGGTATTGCTTCTTCCATGAGATCTAGAATTTTGTTAAGAGCTTCCCTAGCCTTAACCAAACCTGCAGAGAAGACTTCCTTTGGTAATGCTTTCGCTTTAGTATCCATTTGAATTGCCGTAAAACCTTCTCTCGTCCCTGTAACTTTGAAATCCATGTATCCGTAAAAATCTTCCTCTCCTTTCATGTCAACCAAGAGTTTAAAATCTTTAACTTCGCTGGGATCATCAACTACAACACCAATACCAATACCTGCAACAGGTCTCTTTATTGGTACTCCTGCTTGCATCAAGGCCAATGTAGAACCACAAGTAGAAGCCATAGAGCTGGATCCATTTTCTGATTGAATTTCAGACATCAAAACTATCGTATATGGGAATTCATCAGTAGTTGGAAGGACAGGATAGAGAGCCTTTTCAGCTAAAGAACCATGGCCTACTTCTCTTCTTCCAGGTATATGTTTAATTCTTCCAGCCTCACCAAAAACAAATGGAGTTTCAATGTAGTAGTGCATGTAGTTACGCTCATCTTCACCCATCATATCTTCAACAGTTTGCTGTTTTCTTAAAGTTCCAAGAGTTGCAATTGTTAATACCTGAGTAAGTCCTCTAGTAAAGAGCCCAGAACCGTGTACTCTTGGCAAAACTCCAACCTCTACAGCAATCTCTCTAATTTCATCTAAATCTCTACCATCCATTCGCTTACCTTTTTCAAATGCAAGGTCCTTTACAATCATTTTCAAAACCTCCTCATATGCCATCTCTATTTCTCTCTTACTATGCTTTGATTCATATTCTTCAAAAAGTTTTTCCAACAAATCTTTTCTCAAAACATCACCTTCATAAAGGTCTTTATAATACTTATCTTTTATTTCATCCACAAGGCCTTCGGGTATACCAAAAGATTCATATTCCTTTTTATCTTCAATATCAACCAACTTTACAAATTCTTCTTGTGCCTGCAACCAAGGCTTCATTAAATCAAGACCCATATCCATAGCATCGTTAACTATTTGCTCGCTTACTTCACTCATATTTGAATCAATATTTGAGAACCCTTTACCATCACCTCCCAAAACAAAATTCATATCAGAATCCTCGGAACCATCTCTCTCTATATGTTTGTAGTAAGAAACCAATGTATCCTCCCTCAAACCAACTCTAACACCTGAAATTGGTCCATCAAAAGGAGCATCAGAAATCATTAAAGCAGCTGATACAGCATTAATACCCAAAATCATTGGATCATTTTCTGGATCGTATGAAAGAACCTTTACTATTACACTAAGTTCGTTTAAATAGTCTGATGGGAATCGAGGTCTAATCGTCCTATCAATAACCCTAGCTCTTAAAATAGCATCATCACTAGGGAACTTGTCTCTTTTAATAAATCTAGAAGAAGATATTAAACCAGCTGCATACATCTTTTCCATATATTCAACTGATAGTGGAAAATATCCCATATCAACATTGGCTTTACCAAGGTTTACAGTAGCTAAAATAACTGTATCACCCATTCTTGCGATAACAGCACTTTGGGATTTTCTTGCAAATTTCCCTGTTGAGAAAGAACATTTTCTTCCATCAATCTCAAATTCGTGTTTTTTTTCTTCAAACAACATAAATAAATTTCTTTAATTTAACTTAAATAACAAAAATATCTGACAAAGAGTATATAGAAAAATTTGGGAAAATTCAATTACAAAGTTTTACTTCAAACCTAAACTTTTAACCAATTTCGCATGTCTTTCTGGTTCTGTTTCTTTCAAATATTCCAATAATCTTCTTCTCTTACCAACCATTTTGATTAGTCCTTTTCTAGAATGATTATCTTTTTTGTGTTCTTTAAGATGCTCTGATAATTCCTTAATCTTTTCAGTCAGAAGAGCAACTTGAACCTCAGGAGATCCCGTATCTCCTTTACTAAGAGCATACTTTTTAATAATCTTTTCTTTTTTATCGCCTTCCAAAGCCATAATGCAATATAAAACAACATATATAATTTAAGCAACATACGTGGGAATTAAGATTCTCAATTGCCTAATGTGTGTAATTTACTATTTTATCGGCTTTTTGTCAAGGTCTTTGCATATTTTTGTAAAGTGTATATAATGAAAATAATTAAAAGTAAGTTGACTGCCTATGTCAGAAAAAACTACGCAACTGTCCGAAGTTCTCTATCTAACTGCAAAGCTAGATGAGGCTGATATTCCTTTAGACTTGAAAGACAAAATCTCTTTAAAAATAAAAAGGTTGAGACGAATGGCTAGACAAGGACACGCCGCTGGTGAATATGAAAGTGTAGCAAAATATATTGATTGGTGTTTAAGTATTCCCTGGAAAAATTACATTAAGGATAATATTGATTTAGCAGATGCTAAAAAAGTTATGGATTCCATTCACTATGGAAGTGAAG
>SLSN01000036.1 GCA_007130415.1 Patescibacteria group bacterium | reverse complement strand
GATGCGATACAATACTATACTGCGAAAAAAAACAGGATAAAGTGTCTTTTAACAAGAAATACAAAAGATTATACAAAGGCTTCTATTTCTGTAATGTCTGCAGAAGATTTTCTTTTTAAAAAGGGGTATTAGTAAAAATTATCATAATTGTTTGACTTATTTATTTTATTTGATATAGTTTGTATACCCCCAGGGGGGAGGGTTATTTTTTTTATTCTAATTATGAAGGAAGAAACAAAAAAAGATTCTTTAAAAAGGCTTAATTATTTGATTGGACATTTGCAAGGAGTAAAGAAAATGCTAGAGGAAGATAGATATTGTATAGAGATTATTCAACAAAACCAAGGAGTTATTGCAGCAATTCGGAAAGTTAATGAAAATATTTTAGAAGAGCATTTTGAAACTTGTGTTAGTGATGCAATTAAGAAGGGGAGTGAAAAAGAAAGGGAAAAAGTTTTGGAGGAATTGATGGAAGTTTTTAAAAGAACAAAATAGTTGTCAGGGAAGAAAGGGATGCAAAGTTGTAAAGACTGTAAAAAAGATGTTTCTAAAAAGGGTCTTTGTGCTGGAATTTTGTACGGAATCTTTCCTCATTTTGGATGTATTTTGTTCATAGTCTTTACAATATTTGGTGTGACAGCAGCTTCAGCTTTTTTAATGCCCTTGCTTGTAAACGTTACCTTTCTCTATGGTTTGATAGCTCTTTCTTTTGTTTTTGCTACTGTTTCAGCAATTTTTTACTTAAAACAAAGGGGAAAAATTTCTTTTGAAAGTATTAAAGAAAACTACAGATATCTTTTAATACTTTACGGAACTGCTATTTTTGTAAATGTAATTATGTTTCTAGTCATATTCCCAATGCTTGCTAATTTGGGCTCTTCTAGAAGCGTCGCTGGTGTTAGCCAAGAGATTCAATCTGTTTTGACATTGGAGGTAGATATACCATGCTCTGGGCATGCATTTTTGGTAATAGGGGATGTTAGTAAAATAGAGGGTGTTTACGAAGTTAAGTATACTTACCCTGATATTTTTGATGTTTACTATGATTCTGAGGAAATATTAGAGGAAGAAATTCTTTCAGCTGAGATCTTCGAAGAATTTAGTGCTAATGTTAAATAATTTTTAATATATCTATTTATGGAAAACTTGGGCAAAATATATGAGTTTTGTGCGGACTGTAAGGATTGTCCTGTCGCAGTTGAGACCGAAGTTGAAGGAAAATCTGGTTTGGAAATTCAAGATGACTTTGGTGGCTCTGTTAAGCTTACAGATCAAAACTTGGAAGACCTAAAGAACTTTCTTTCAAAAAGATTTGAGTAGATTTAAAACTAGGAAAGTAATAAAATAGCTGTATGGATGAAAAACTAGCTATTCAAAAGGGCAGGGAGTGGATGAAAAAATCCAAAGATTCTACTCATGACTACAGACATGCAAAAAATGTAGAGAACTATTCTCTAGAAATTTTCAAATCTTTAAAAGAAAGTGGTTGGAATATTAATCCTGAAATAGATGAAAATTTAATTCTTCTTTGTGCTTGGTGGCATGATTGTTACAAGGCTCTCTTTGAGAAAAAGGTTTTGATTAACGAATTTTTAGAAGGAATAAGATCTGCTCAAATAGCTGAAAAAGAGTTGAAGGGGTTAGTTTCTGAGAAAAGATTAGAAATGGTTCTTAGTGCGATTAGAGTGCACAACAATTTTCTTTACATTCTTTTTTCTGGAAAAAGATTGCCAGTTTTGACTAGAATATTAATAGAAGCTGATACGATTGATGCCAAAAAAGGCGAAAGAAAAGAAAGAATAAAAAGCTATTCATCTAGGAGCTTTTTTCATAGAGTTGTGATATTCTTTGCAGAACCGATACTTAGGATTTTACGTAGAATATATGTTAAATCACCATATGCAAAATGTCAGTTAGGTTTAATGAACAACAAAAAAAAGCAGTAGAGCACAAAAGTGGTCCACTCCTCATAATCGCTGGAGCTGGTACCGGAAAAACAGCAGTTGTAACAGGAAGAATTTTGTATCTTTTGAAGAAAAAGCTTGCAAAGCCTTCTGAGATTTTAGCTTTAACATTCATGGAAAAAGCTGCAAACGAGATGATTGAGAGGATTGATGTTGAAATGCCTCTTGGATATGAGGAAATTTCAATTTCAACTTTTCATTCTTTTTGTGACAAAATTTTAAGACAAGAAGGATTTTTTCTTGGAATGGACCCCAGTTACAAACTAATGACTGAGGCAGAATCATATGCTTTTTTTAAAAGGAATATTTTTAAGCTCCCGTTAGAAACGCTTCGTCCTTTAAATGCTCCTGCAAAATTTATTGGCGAAATTTTGAAATTTTACTCTCGCCTTCAGGATGAAGATGTTGGATTTGAAGAATTTGCAAAATATGTAGAAAAAAAGAAGGGAGAGTTAGAAAAAGAAGAGTATATTGAAATGAAAGAGTTGGCTGATACTTACAAAGTATGGACGGAGCTTAAGCAGAAAGAGGCTAGGATGTCATTTGGTGATTTAATTGCAAATACGTTGAAGCTTTTTAGGGAAAAACCCCATATTTTAAAAAAATATCAGGAAAAATTTAAGTATGTTTTAGTTGATGAATATCAAGATACTAACTATTCCCAAAATGTTCTTGTTAACATTCTAATGCTAGGTAAGGATTATGGGAAGGCTAGTTTGAGTAAGAGGAAAAAGGCGAATATCACTGTAGTTGGTGATGATGATCAAGCTATTTACAAATTTCGCGGTGCAGCTATTTCAAACATTTTACAGTTTAAAGAAATATATCCTGATTTAAAGAGGGTTGTCTTAACTCAAAACTATCGCTCTAATCAAGAAATTTTGGATTGTGCTTATGGACTGATTAAAAACAACAATCCATATCGTTTGGAAGAAACTGAGGGTATTGAAAAGAGGCTTTTTGCAACTAGGAAACCAACTAAAAATGCAGTTAATTTGATCTTTTCCAGTGATGTAAATGAAGAAGCAGATTCGATTGCTAGGGAGATTTTAAACCTTACGGGTAAGTGTGAAAGTGATGTTCAAAAATATGACTCAAAAGGCCAAGCATCTTTACTTTCTTCTTCTGGTGGAGAGTACAAGTTTTCTGATGTTGCAATACTCGTTAGGGCAAATTCTCATGCTGATGATATTGTCTCCGTCCTTCGTTACTATGGTATCCCATACAAGTTTTCAGGTAAAAAAACACTGTATTCTCGACCTGAGGTTAAATGTTTGATCTCTTTTCTTAAAGTTGTTTGTGATTACAAAGATGATTTGAATCTTTTTAATCTTTTACAAATGGAGATTTGGGATTTAAAAACAAGTGATTTTATGGAGGTTTTTGGTAATGCTAGGCGTGAGAAAATACCTTCGTTTAAGTTTTTAAAATCTGTTTTGGATGGAAGAAGGGAGAACTTCGCAAAAAAGAGTTTTACAAAAGAAGGTTTGCAGTCTTTTAAGCAGTTAATGGATATTTTGGAAAAGTCTTTCGAAAAAGTAAAAGAGGGTAGAGCCACAAGTCAAATACTCTATGATTTCCTTTGTGATAGTGGGTATTTAAAAAGTTTGGAGAGTGATGATACAGCAGAGAATAATTTTAAATTGCAGAATATTTCGAAGTTTTTTGAATTGATTAAAAAGTTTGAACAAGAAAACAAAGGAACTAATATTTTTGAATATCTTGATTATTTAGAATACAGTGTTGACATTGGAGAAACTCCTTCAATAGATGATGATGTTTTTGCTGAGTATGATGCAGTTAATGTATATACCGTTCATGGGGCGAAGGGTTTGGAATTTCCAGTTGTATTTATGCCCAGCTTGGTTAAAGGTCGCTTTCCTGGAAGGAATATGTCTGATACTCTTCCTGTTCCAGAAGAGCTTGTAAAGGAAAAATTACCAGATGAGGAGGGTGAAAAATCAAATATTCAAGAAGAAAGAAGGCTTTTTTATGTTGGTGCTACTCGTGCCATGGACAAGCTTTTTTTGAGTGCAGCTCAATACTATGGTGAGGCGAGGAGTAGAAAAAACAAACCAAGTATTTTTTTGAATGAATTGCTTTCAAGGGATGTTGTGGATGAATTAGACGCTGTTGAAAGAAAGAAGTTTAGTTTTGCGAAAAACATTTGTAATATTGATGGTGATATTGATCCTGCTTCTTTACCTAAAGATTTTGGCAAGAGAATTAGCTATTCAGAAATAAATGACTATGAAGCTTGTCCGAAGAAATATCGTTACAAATATGTTTTGAAAATACCGGTTCCTTTAACCCACAATGCTATTTTTGGTAGCGTAATCCATTTAACTTTGAAGGATTTTTACAAATTGGTAAAGGGTGCTAATGAGGGTTTTGAGGGTTTTCTTGAAAAGCCAAATTTGGATGACTTGTACAGACTTTATGAAAAACATTGGAGATCTGAAGGTTTTGAAAGTAAAGAGCATGAGGGGGAAAAGAAGAAGAAGGGGTATGAGATGTTAAAGAAGTTTTTTGAAGAAATTCATACTGGCAATGAAAAGATTTTAGATCTGGAACAAAGATTTAAATTTAAAGTTGAAGACATTATTGTTTCTGGTGCCGTTGACAGGATTGATATTTTGGAAGACGGTGTTGTTGAGTTAATAGATTACAAGACAGGTAAAGCAAAAAAACAAAAAGAAGTAGACAATGATATTCAGCTTACTATATACGGTATTTTTGCTAAAGAAAGTATGAAGGTTAATGAAGTAAAAGCAAGCTTGATGTTTTTGGATGAAGGGATTAAAATGGAAACAGAGATGGATGAAAAGAAAATGGATGAGGTTAAAAAAAAGGTAGTT
>SLSN01000041.1 GCA_007130415.1 Patescibacteria group bacterium | reverse complement strand
TGATTTACTGTTGGCATAATTAATAATCTTTAAATTCACAAATATGTTCTATTCTTGCTTCATCCCCAGTTGGGATTTTGCGTCCAATCATAACATTTTCCTTCATTCCACGCAAATAGTCTACCTGTCCAAGAATCGCAAAATTTGTTACAACTCTAACTAAATTTTCGAAAGACATTGCTGAAAGAATACTTTCTGTTTGTGATGCAGATGTTCTAATACCCATAAATTTAGGTACTACAAGGGCAATATTTTTATCTTCTTTTCTTAAACATTCATTGGTATATTCTGCTCTAAATCTGTTTACTATTGTACCTACAAGGTATTCAGAGTCTCCGCTTTCCATAACACCACCTAGCCTTGCCATTTGTCTGGTTATAATTTCAACATGTATATCCATAAGCCCAACACCTTGTTCCGCAAAAACTCTCTGTGCGTGATTTAAAACATATTCTTGAGCTTTTTGAATCCCGGCCACCGAAGCTAACTTCTTAGGATCTACACCACCTTCACTGAGTTGTTGACCAACGTATACCTTATCTCCATCATTTACCAAAACATCCAAACCTGGCAAAACTTTTATCTTTTCCTCTGCCTTCATTTCACCTTCTAATGTCATAATTCCTGAATCAACTTTTACAACTCCAGAAAAAGGAGCTTGTTTTTCTTCCTCGTCAGCACTTATGAAGAGAAGTTGTGAAGTTTTAACTTTATCTCCATCCTTAACACTGACTTTTTTCGCATCAGAAACAACAAAATTTCTTGTGACTTTTTTACTACCTTCTATAAACAATGTCTTTGAGTCATCTTCCCCTACTTCTACTTTAACAATACCATCAATAGATGAAATTTGTGCTTCAACCTTAGGAGCTCTTGCTTGGAAAAGCTCAATTAATTTAGGTAAACCTTGAGTAATATCAGTTCTTTGAACACCTCCCTTATGAAATGTCTGCATAGTCATCTGAGTTCCAGGCTCACCAATTGATTGAGCAGCTATTACTCCAACAGCTCTACCCATTTCTATTTCTTTATTTATTTCGTGATTGTAACCATAGCATTTCTTACAAAGCCCTAAAGGTGCTTTACAATTAATAGGGGAACGTAGCGAAACTTGGGTTGCATCAGAATCTTCTATCTGTTTTGCAGATTCTATCGTTATATACTGTCCCTTCTCAACTAAAACTTTACCTTTTTTATCAACTACATCTTTAGTTAAAAATCTACCATTAATTCTTTCTCCAAAACTCATTTTTCTCTCATCTTCCCTATTTAAAACAATACCTTCATCCTTATATTCACAATCATCCATTCTTATAATAACGTCATGAGCAACATCAACAAGCTGTCTTGTTAAATAACCGGAATCAGAAGTTTTAATAGATCTATCTGCAATACCTTTTCTACCACCATTAGCAGCAACAAAATATTCAAATGCACTAAGACTATCTCTGTAGTTACCCTTAATCGGCAAAGGCACCCAATTACCTGAAGAGTCCATAACCATACCTTTGATTGTCAAGATCTGCCTTGCTTGAATTTGAGCTCCATTAGCTCCAGATTCAACCATTTGGTATACAGGATTATCTTTAGATATTTTTTCCCAAGCTTCATCTTGTAGTTCTTCTGCAAAATTGTGCCATTCATTGGTAGAGAGGTCTATCTTTTCTTTTTCTGTTATTAAACCTTGGAAATAGTTCTCTTCTAATTCTTTATCTTTTTCTTCAGTCTGAGCAATTCTTTTTTCTAATCCTAGCTCTAAATCACAATCCTCCATAGCAAAAGAAAAACCTAAGTCTGTAGCATATTTAAAACCTAATCTTTTTAATTCATCTAAAAGTTCTGGTAATATTTCAATAGGGTATTTGTTCTTAACATCTTCCAAAATCTTCTTAATTTTTGCACCACCAACCTGTTCATTAAAAAACGGATAATCCTCTGGAAAAGCTGAGTTCAAGATTATTCTTCCAACAGAAGTATGTAATATCTCTCCTTTTCCTTTAGTGATTATTTCTTCAGAAATAGTTATATCACCTCTATCGTAGGCTCTCATAGTTTCATTGAAATCACCAAAAACCTTAGGATTTTCCTTCTTTTTAAACTCTGTCATAAGGAAGAAACCTAGAACCATATCCTTTGTTGGAACTGCAAGCATCTTACCATCTTTAATATCCATTATGTTTTTTGATGCAAGCATCTTTTCAGAACCTTCTTGCATAGCTTCATCCGAAAGCAAAACATGAACCTGCATAGCATCACCATCAAAGTCAGCATTAAAAGCCTTACAAACCAATGGGTGCAAACGAATTGCATCTCCTTCTACCAATCTCGGATAGAAAGCCTGAATACTGTATTTGTGTAAAGTAGGCGGTCGATTAAGAATAATTGGTCTGTTATGAACAATTTTCTCCAAAAGATCCCAAACAACATCCTCTTGCTCATCAATCATATCCTTTGCAGCTCGAATATTTACCACCAAACCAGCTTCAAGAATTTCATGAATAACAAATGGTTTGAACATTTCCAAGGCCACAGATTTTGGAATACCACACTGATCTAAAGTTAATGTAGCATCACCAACAATAACTGCTCTTGCAGAATAATCAACTCTTTTTCCAAGTAGATTCTTCCTTAACATTCCCTTCTTACCTCTCAATTGATCTGTCAAAGATTGATATGGAAGTCTTCTACTGTTGAGTAATGGCTTACCTGGTCTGTGTTGGTTATCTATTAGGGCATCTACGGATTCTTGGAGCATTCTTTTTTCATTTCGAAGTATTACATCAGGAGCACCTATTTCAATAAGTCTTCGCAATCTGTTGTTTTTGATTACAATGCTTCTGTATAAATCATTCAAATCAGAAACAGCAAATCTACCACCAGGCAACGAAACAATTGGTCGAAGTTCAGGTGGAACTACTGGAAGAACAGACATTATCATCCAGGTAGGATCTAGATTGTTTGCCTTAAATCCTTCAAAATATTGCAACCTTTTTATTGTATTAGCTTTCTTAATACCTTTTTCAATTTTCAAATTCCTCTTTAAAGTTTTAATTTCCTCATCCAAATCTATCATGCTCAAAAGCTTTTCTACTGCCTCAGCACCCATTTGCGCTTCAAAGAAAAGCAATTCTCTATCTGTTAAATCAACATAATCATCTTCTGTGAGAATAGTTCCAACTTCTATTTGTTGTACAAGGTTTTCAAACCTAGTAAACGAAGTATCTAATTCCTCTTCCATTTCAGCAAAGTCCCTCCTTATGAGGGCCATAGCTTGCTTTCTTTCATGATTAAGTTGATTCTCTTTAAATTGCAAAGTCTTTTTATTCTTCTGACTCTTTTTATCTGCTTTAAGTTCTTTTATTTTCGCATCAAATTCCTTTTCGGTAGTCTTTAACTCATCGGCCATGTCATCGTGCAACTCTTTCTTTTCCTTTTCTCTTAAACTTCTAACTCTCTGCAACATATTTTCTCTATTTTCTTCCTCTACACTTACAACCATATATCTGGTGTAATACAGTACAGAAAGGATTTTTTTGTGAGGCATGTTTAGAATGAGAGACAGTTTGTTTGGCACTCCGTATGCAAACCAAACGTGTGCAACAGGAACAACCAAATCTATATGACCTAGTCTTTCTCTTCTAACATCTTTTCTTGTAACTTCAACTCCACACTTATCACAAACTATTCCTTTATATCGAATTTTTTTGTATTTACCACAATAGCATTCGTAGTTTTTTGTTGGGCCAAAAATCTTTTCACAGAAAAGTCCATCTGGTTCTGGTTTGAAAGTACGGTAGTTAATGGTTTCAGGTTTGTGGACCTCTCCATATGACCATGTCAAAATTTGCTCAGGAGAAGCCAATGTTAGCTTTAAAGCGTCAAAATTCGAATAATCTTCTTTGTAATTTTGCATTTTTTTATTCATCTTCTCCCCCCTCTTGTTCAGATTTAGAAATTAATTCAACATTCAAGCACAGAGAATTTAATTCTCTGATTAAAACTTTGAAAGATTCCGGCACATATCTCATCTCTATCTTCTCTCCACTGATAATTGCTTTGTAAGATTCAGCTCGACCAATAACGTCGTCAGATTTAATAGTTAACATTTCTTTTAGAGCATATGCTGCACCATGTGCCTCAAGTGCCCAAACTTCCATTTCTCCAAATCTCAATCCACCCATCTTAGGTTTTCCTTGCATAGGTTGCTGAGTTACTAGAGTATATGGCCCTGTTGATCTTGCGTGTACGGCATTTTCAGCAATATGTCTTAACTTAAGAATATATTTGGCACCTACTGCAATTTTTCTTGGGAATTTTTCTCCTGTTCTACCATCATATAGTTCAACTTTTTGATCCATATTGAACCCATTCTTTTTCATTTCCTTTTCTACCCACCCTTCATCAATATCATCGAAAGGAGGTACTGCAAATTTTTTACCCAGAAGGGTAGCATATTTACCATAGTGAACTTCTTTCGCTTGCCCCATGTTCATCCTTTTTATGAAAGTTGGTGTAAGAACAATATCTATTGATTCACCATCTTCAGTGAAAGGCATATCTTCAACAGGTCTAATTGCTGCAATAGTACTCTTGTCTCCGTGTCTTCCTGCAATTTTATCTCCATAGTTTATCTTCTTCGTATCTGCAATCCAAACTTTAACTTGATGCAAAACTCCAGGACTTAACTTATCGTTCTTATCTGCAGAAAGCACCTGTACATTTATGACAATACCTGCTTCACCATGAGGAACTCTTAGAGAGTTATCTCTCACATCACTTGCTGCTTCACCAAATATTGCACGAAGCAATTTCTCTTCTGCTGTTAATTCTTTTTCACCTCGAGGCGCAACAACTCCAACAAGAATATCTCCTGCTGTAACTTTAGC
>SLSN01000012.1 GCA_007130415.1 Patescibacteria group bacterium | reverse complement strand
GCCGTAGTTATTATCAACCCATATTCGGAGTCAAATTCACTTGGAGAGATGTGCTTTATGAATATCCCAAAATATGCCCAGAGAAAAACTAAGCCGTAAAGAAGGTCACTATCTCGAATTATTTTCACAATTCCAATTACTGCTCCGATGAGCAGTATAATTGCAGTCCATTGATCTTCTGCAAGTCCAAATCCATACCACCGAATACTAACGAGAAAAGTTGTTACATTCGCTATTGTAGCAACAGTTATCCAGCCGAAATATATTGTAAATGGGGCAAATATTAAAAGTTTTTCTTGAAAATCAAATTTTCTGTTTCGTAATATGTTAGCGATTTTAACTAGGCAATACAAAATTACAAGCATCAAAAGTAACGAAAGGAATATGAGTTTGTTGTGCCAGGCAAAAATCCAAAGTGTATTTGCAATTGAAGATGCTATGAAATATGGAGCTATACTTTCAAATAGTTCTTCTCTTTTTTTGTTTTTCTTTTTTTGAAAAAGACCTAATTGATACAAAACATAGGCACCTAGAAGTAAATATATTACTCCCCAAATTGCAAATGTAAAACCAATTGGAGCAAAAAGATTAGGGTAGAAGTTTGAAATTTCTCCTGTTGTTACTCCACCAATGGGTAGAGTATTGGCTAAGGCGTTAACCGTTACCATTATTAAATATGTAAGTAGGACTGCAATTTTAATCATGACTTTTAAATAGTACCATAAATAATTTTAAAAATTAATACTTACCACTTACCATCATGTACTACCTCTCTTCTATTCTTAATTTCTTTTTCACTTCTTACTTGATTTGGATAACCAATTGGTAGCATGCAAATAACATCGACGTTTTTAGGGATTTCCAAAATATCTCTTACTTTTTGTTCAACGGAAGTATCTTCCAAATTATGTATGTATGTCCAACAGCTGCCTAGTCCAAAATTGTGTATAGCGAGTAACATATTTTGTGCTGCACAGGCTACACTCATATGCATTGCTGATTTATTTACACTTTCTGTTTTAGTACAACAAAGAACAATACAAAGTTGCGCATCTTTAACAAATGGGGCCCATTGATGTGTTTTTGAGAGTTTTTCTAATTTTTCTTTTTCTCTAACAATTACAAAAGCCCAAGGTTGAGTGTTATGAGCAGATGGGGCTCTTTGTCCACACTCTATGATTTCATTGATGATTCCTTCAGGAACAACCTTATCCTTGTATTTTCTAATTGATCTTCTTGTTTTAATACAATCTATTGTTTCCATGTAAGTGATTCTAGCAAAGTGTTGATTAAATGCAAAGTTTTTGTAACCTGTCTTCTGCTACCTATATTCCGATTGAATCAATGTCAATATCAAAAAGATCTTGCGTGATGTATATATCTGGTGTCTAGGTTTTAAACAGTGTATAGTTAAAGCATGAAAATTCTTGCAATTGCTGACAGACCTCCTAGGGAGAAATTATCTAAATTAATACAAGAGAACTCAATAGAATTATTTTGTTCTCTTGGCGACTTAAATTACTTCTATCTTCAGGATCTGGAAGAGATAATAGATATTCCTAAGGTAGGTGTTTATGGTAACCATTGCTCTGGCACATATTTTGACTCCCTTGGAATTATGGATTTACATCTTAAAACTTTTGAACACAAGGGCTTAACTTTTGGTGGTTTTGAAGGATCCATAAAGTACAAAGAATCAGACTATGCCAAGATGTACACCCAACAAGAAGCCAGTGAAAAATTAAAAGGATTTCCCTATGTTGATGTTATGATTGCACATTCTCCTCCTTTTGGGATTAATGATGAGTCTGATACTAATGCTCATCAAGGTTTTGTTGGATTAAAAGAATATATCGAGGAGAAAAAACCAAAATATTTTTTACATGGACACACTTATCCAACAGAAGCAAACATTGTTAAAAAATATTTAGAGACAAAAATCATTTACGTTCATGAGGATGTAGTTATTGAATTGTAAAATTTTATTACAGGAAAAAGTTTGACAAGGAAATTTCTTAATAGTATATTATACATCAACGACCATTGATGTAATGTCTCATAGGTTATTTTATTTTGAATTTTTATGTTAAGGTTTTTGATGTTTTTTGTTTTAATAATAGTTGTTGTTTTAACGGTATTTATGTTTTTAGAATTAGGGAATAATTCTTCAGAAGTAAGTAATAAGGGGCTAGAAGTTGAGGGTCTACCTTCTGATAAATTTATTCAGTGCCTCGTAGATTCTGGGATGGTAGTATATACTTCAGAAACTTGTCCTGCTTGTATTAGTCTTGCTAATCAATTTGGTGGTTATGATAATGCAGAGAGCCTCTTTGTCATATGTGGTGAACAAAAAGAAAGATGTGATGTAGAAATGAAAACAGGTTATGTCCCTGAAGTTCAAATTAATGGAGAGCTTCTTGAAGGTGATAGAACTCTTGAAAACTTTGCTCAGAAAACAGACTGTGCTTTATAATTTAATTTGTTAGTTTTTTACAATGTTAAAAAAAACATTTTTGTTTCTTTCAGTTTTCTTAATAACTCTTTCGCTTTTTTCTGTACCAAGTTTTGTTAATGCTCAGGAGCAGGAAAATGAAGAAATAGTTGTTCATTTTTTTGAAGATAGGTTGTGTCCTGTTTGTAAAAAGCAAAAGGATTTTATGCTTGAAATACAGGATGAATATCCTGAAATGGATTTAAGAATCTATTCAATTTCTGATACAGAAAAACTTCATGAAATAGCAGATGAGTATGGAGTAGAGGATTATGGAATAATGGCTCCTACTACGTTTATGGGGGACAACTTTTTTCAATTTAGGGATTTTACATCTACTCATGAAAAAATGATTCTTGATGCATTGGAAGGTGAAATGGTTGAGGATGAATGTTGTATTATTACAATTCCTTTCATAAATATGGAGGTTAATATTAGGGGTTGGTCCCTTCCTGTAATCACCCTAATTCTTGGTTCTCTAGACGGTTTTAATGTTTGTTCTTTAGGAGCTCTCATTTTAATACTCTCAATAGTTATCAAAATGGAATCTAGGAAAAAAACCTTCTTTTATGGAGGCCTCTTTATTCTTGCTTCAGTATTAATCTACGGGGTTCTCGTATTTGCTTGGGGAAGGCTTTTTGAAGCGATGGTTGGTCAGCTTGAGATTCTGCGATTTATAGTTGGTACTGCAGCTTTCGTAGGAGGTCTTTATTTCTTGAAAGATTTCTTCAAATTTCTTAAACACGGTCCAGCTTGTGAAACTGGAAACGTGAAAATGAAAAGTGATGCTACTAATAGATTGGTCAAAGCATTTACAGATCCTAAAACCAATACCGCATTTTTAATTTCCAGCATACTCTTTTTCGCAGCTGTCATAACTATGGTAGAGCTTCCATGCTCTGTAGGCTTACCTATCGCATTCACCGGTATTTTAGCTGAACAATCACTCTCTCTACCTGTATATATATCTTACATTGCTCTTTACTTGTTTTTCTACATGCTCATTGAATTAATTGTTTTTACAGGTGCTGTTTTAACAAAAAAACTTTGGTTTGCAGGTTCTAAGCTAATCACGGGTGTAACTCTAATTGGTGCAATAGTCCTTTTCTACATTGCTTACTACTACTTGTTTTAAATTATGGTTGTAAAAAATACAAAACTTAATTGTTGTGAAAAAGATTTGGAGAAATTAAAAGATTTTTCAAAACTTCTTTCTGACAAAAATCGTCTTAGAATAATTTGTGCTCTTCGAAAAGAAGAAATGTGTGTTTGTGAGGTTTGTGAACAATTAGATCTTTCACAAAATCTTACATCACATCATTTGAAACTTTTGGAAAAAGCAAACATTGTTTCTTGGAAAAAGGTTGGTGTAAAAGTTTTTTACAAATTAAATACTAAGGAATTAGAAAAAAATACAAAACTGTTAGCTAAATTTTTTCTAAAAAACAACGTTATTTCGTAACACTTAACTTCTTTTCTTTTTTCGGCCCTTTACCTTTAGAAAGAACCTCATTTAAAATATCAGGCAGTGTGCTTTCATCATGATCTGTGAAAAATCTGTAATCTTTGTCAGTTTCTTCTTCAATTTCATCATTTCCTAAAGAAGAAATAATTCTTAAAATTTTGTAGATTTTTTCTTCGTCCTTCTTCGAAAGTTTTTCGAAATATTTAACATGGAAATTTACTTCGTACCATTTGTTTGTGTTTTTTTGAATAAGTTGTTTCATTTGAGTTGTTAAAAAAATGTGGAAGGGGATAATATCATAAGATATGTTTATCCCCTTCCTTGGGATGAGATTTGTTAACCTTGGTAATTTTATTCAAACCTAGTTCTTCTTTACGTGAAAATCCTTCATTTTGCCGTCTTTATCTGTATCCCAGGAAGCTCTAATACTTAAGCGATCATTTATAACCGATTCTGTTGTGTGTGTACTACCATCACGATTTTCTCTTTCGCTAATTATGTTGCGAACCGGTCCGCCAGAAACATCTGTGCCTGGACTTGTTTTGTCACTTTTTACACCCACCTGTATCACCTCCTTGGGTTTACGAATCTCATCCCTTGTTAAAGATCTAAATACTGTATTATACCAGGTTTTTAGAAATATGAGAAGGAAATGAGATGAGATTATCCTGTCCCCATGGCTTTCCAATCTCAAACCAAGGTCTCTCAAAATTTACTCTTTCAGGATCTTATGAAAAGATTAGAATTGGTTTTTAAAATATAAAGCACAGGTCTTGTTGGAACATGTTGAGTATGGAGGGGGAGACATGTGTCTAGAATTAAAAAATAAAAGTTTGTGTGTGTTTTTTGATTTTTTCCTGAATAGAATTTTAAACCAACGTACAAACCGTCTAAAGCAGCTTTGTATGCACGTTCATCTTTGTATTTATCTGCAATGTTGATTGGT
>SLSN01000001.1 GCA_007130415.1 Patescibacteria group bacterium | reverse complement strand
GGGCAATAGACACTTTTTGGACATAAAAGAACGGTTTCATTTGCAGAGAGATCTATATAACGTGTATCGGGTGAGTTACACATCAGCCCAGGGAAATTTCTATCAGGTAATTTCATAAGTCCAGGAGGAGAAACACTGTGTGTCATTTCTTCTTCTAAGGTGTTTGTGCCACCAACATTAAAGTAGCCAGGATTAACAACATCGCCACAAATAGATTGATGTCTTGGTAAGTCGGGACGTGCATCGAAAGGTATCTCTTGCCACCACTCTCCACCGGCAGAAAAATGCATTTCAAAAGGATAGTCCTTAAGTTCGTCTTGTAAGGGTGAAGAGTCGAGTAAGTGGCGTGCTGGGGGCATATTTGTGTAATAATCTTCTTCGTCCATGATCAGCTCTGCAGCATTTCTGAAAGCAACTAGTCCATCGGGATTATTTACTTGGACTAAACTATCAAAAGGTGCTTCTGCACCGAGAAACATAATGGCAGGTGCGTGTATCTCCCATGCATCAAGGCCCTTCGCCCCACCACCGCCACAAAAGAATTGCATTGGAATTTCATATACAATAGGCTCACATCTACCAATTTTGCTACTAGTAGCCTTTACTTCTCCATATTCTTCCGAGGATTCTCCTTCTACTGAAGAAAATTCTTCCCATTCTAAAATATTTTCACTGGCACAAAAACTTATAGTGCTATTTTTTGGAAAAACATCAGCATGTGATTTTTCAGGTTTTTCTTGACCAAAATTGAATACAAAAATGATTAAAATAACGTAAAAAGTCAAACTTAAAAGAAAAAGTACTCCCCTAACTCTACTGTCTAGTTTTTTTGAACACTTCATATGTTAACAGAGTAGCATAAATAGCTCTGCGTTTTCAAGAAGTATATGCACTATGGTGCGAAGGGATTTTGGAGTGTCTAAAAAGCTTATATTAAATTTGAAATTTCGTTAGCTAAAAAGCTTATTTCTTCTCTCGCTTGTGTTAAGAATTTTTGTGTATCATCCCCTCCTCTTTTTGATGGATGTATACTTTCTTTTTCTTCATCATTTCTCTTAATACCTGTAAATGCAGAATTGTGAAAAATTAACCCATCGGAGCTTTTTGATACATATTTAACCTTTTCTTCCAGTTCTTCTGGAAGTTTGAAATATTTGTTTATTGATATTGAAGCTATATCGAATTCTATATCTTCCTGTTCTTCTAAACTTTTAATTATGGGTCTTAAGCTACCACCAGAATCTATATGTTCAGTAACGACTAGAACTTTTTCCATTTCTGTACTTTTTTCAATAATGAATTCTTGTATAGCTTTGTTAACTTTTTTATTTCTCCCTCTCTTTGGTGTTAAAAAGTATGTAGAAACGGTATCTTCTTTGTTATATTTTCTCTTGTTTTTATTTATAACGTCTTTGAAAAACAAAGAAATTAATCTTCCGCTTGCGTCGTCACTGATGATGGTGTCATAGTAGGGAATATCATCTTTTAGTTTTACTGTTAAGTGAGCGAATGATTTAACAAGCTGTTTTGCGGTTTTACTATCCCAACAACTAATATTATTAATTATCTCTTCTACATCTAGTTTTTGTTCAATCTCTGGATCAAGTTTAATATCTTGAAGGTTAGAAAATGCTCTTACATATGATTCTATGTTATTTTTCAAAAGTTTTTGGTTTTGAAATAATTGGGGAGATTATAGCAGATATTTATTATCATGTTTTTATCTATTAAATTTGCTATAATCCTCGATTAAATGGATAACCTAAATAATTTTATTGTTCTAAATCTATGGACTTAACTATATATTCTCCTTATCTTGGACTTTTTGGTCTTGTTGTAGCATGGTTTTTGTATTCGTTTATTAAAAAACAACCTACGGGTAACAAGTTGATGACCGAAATATCAGAAACTATTCATAGAGGTTCTATGGTTTTTCTTAAAAAGGAATATTCCATCCTTTCAATATTTGTTGTAATAGTTTTTGGACTTTTGTATTGGCAATTAGGTTTGTATACAGCAATAGCCTTTTTAGCAGGTGCAATATGTTCTATGTTGGCTGGTTTTTTTGGAATGAATGCTGCTACTCGTGCTAACGTGCGTACGGCTCAAGCTGCAAAAAAATCAGGCTCAGCAAAAGCCTTGAGTATATCTTTTTGGGGAGGAGCAGTAATGGGTTTGTCTGTAGCTTCTCTTGGTCTTGTTGGTTTAGGAACATTCTTTTATTTTTTCAAGGAAGTAGACGTAGCTATTTTGACAGGATTTGCAATGGGAGCTTCCTCTGTTGCACTTTTTGCTCGTGTTGGTGGAGGTATTTATACAAAATCTGCTGATGTAGGTGCTGATCTTGTTGGTAAAGTAGAGGCTGGTATTCCAGAGGATGATCCTAGAAACCCTGCTGTTATAGCTGACAATGTAGGAGATAATGTCGGTGATACTGCAGGAATGGGGGCAGATTTGTTTGAATCATATGTTGGCTCCGTTATTGCCACTGTTGCCATTGGTGCTACTATGGCGTCATCTCAGCTCTCTTACATGTCTTATCCTTTGCTCTTAATTAGTTTTGGTCTTTTAGCCTCAGTTTTAGGAATTTTATCTATTAAGATACTTGAAAAATTAAACCCTCAGGTAGCTTTAAGATATTCTACGTATATTAGTGCGATTTTACTTCTTGCTTCTGCATATTTCTTGCTTGGTTTTTTAGAATTACCTGTCGAAATCTTTTGGGCAGTACTTTCTGGTGTACTTGGAGGTATTTCCATAGGTTTAATTACAGAATACTATACTTCAGGTAAACCAATTCAGGTTATTGCTAAATCATCAGAGACTGGTTCTGCAACAAATATCATTACGGGTCTTGCTACGGGGATGTATAGTACAATAATCCCTATTTTAATAATTGCTTTAATAACAGGTGTAGCTTATCACTTCACAGGCCTTTATGGTATTGGTATTGCAGCTGTGGGTATGCTTTCCACCATAGGTGTTACTATGTCTGTTGATGCATATGGCCCTATTGCTGACAATGCGGGAGGTATTGTTGAAATGAGTGGGCTTGGACCAAAGGTACGTAAAGTTACAGATAAGTTAGATTCTATCGGTAATACAACTGCTGCCATAGGTAAAGGCTTTGCAATTGGTTCTGCGGCTCTTACAGCTTTGGCATTGTTCTCTGCATATACTCAGACGGTAGGATTGGATACAATTAATATTACCAACCCTACTGTAACGATAGGTTTGTTTCTTGGAGGTGTTCTACCTTTCTATTTTGCTGCTGCTACAATGACAGCTGTTGGAGATGCTGCTTTTGATATTGTTCAAGAAGTTAGACATCAATTTAAAACTATTAAGGGTTTGATGGAAGGAAAAGCTAAAGCGGATTCTGAAAAAGTTATCGCAATTTCTACAACTTCTGCTTTAAAGAAAATGATTGTCCCTGGTCTTGTTGCTGTAACAACTCCAGTGGTTGTTGGTTTTACTCTTGGTACTGAAGCTTTGGGTGGTTTTCTAGCTGGAGCTACTGTTGTAGGTGTTCTATTAGCCCTCATGATGTCCAATACTGGTGGTGCTTGGGATAATGCTAAGAAATATATAGAGGAGGGTCATTTTGGAGGTAAGGGTTCAGATGCACATAAAGCTGCTGTAGTTGGTGATACAGTGGGTGATCCATTTAAAGATACTTCTGGACCAGCTCTGAACATTCTAATCAAGCTTATGGCTATAGTTTCTCTAGTTAGTGCACCGCTTTTAATGCTTTAATTTTTTTAAAAAAATAATTATGGAAAAAAAAGAAAGAAAAGAAAGAAAGGAAAGAAAGGAAGATAAAGATTCTATGGATTTTTCTACCCCAAAGGGTTGTATAGAAGCTTTGGAGGATTGTTTGGAGAGAAAAGAAAGTCTTTTGGAGGAGAATATTGCGCAGAGAGAGTATTTTATAACGGGTTGGACAGCTATAGTTTCTTTGTGTGCACAGAGTATACGAAGTGAAATGGGAGATATGCTTAAAGATTACGAAAAGGAAAGAATAAAGACCTTTTTGGAGGAATCTAATAAAGATCCTGTAGATTTGGTTAGAGGTGAAAAATTTATTAATGAAACGATTGAGCTTTTAGAAGATATGGCGAGTATAGATGCTGTTTCAGATGGTGTCGCAAGTTAATTCCAGTATCTAGAAAAACCACAACCTACTCCTTCATTTTGTAGGCTAGTCCAAAATAGTATTAGGTCGGTTACAAGTATTATTATTGCTACAGCTAGGACTATTTTTACATAAAGTTTTCTTTTTTGTTCTTTGTTTTTTATTTGAAAATTTTTAATATATTTATATATTTTATAATAGCTAATACAAAAAGTTTTATCAAACTTAGGGTTTGTATTTATCTGCTACCCTTTCAAAAAATGAATGAGATATAGGTAAAGGGACGGTTGTGCTCCATGCTCCCGGTGTTGCAATATTATTGTTATTCCCTGCCCATATACCTACTACTAGATTTCTATGGTACATTACCGAAACCAAGTCTCTAGGTCCATCTGTTGTTCCTGTTTTTCCACATAGAACCCTCTCTCCATCAATTAGATAAAGATGGTTTTGAGGTTGGTCTCCAAATTTATCTAAATCACATAAAATATAATTTATGTAGTCTATGTGTTTCTTGTCGAAAACTTGTGTGCCCTCTGATTCTCCTGCCTCATAAATGACATCTCCTTTAGAGTTTTTTATTTCCAAGATTGAAGTTATGGGTTTCTTTGTCCCGTTATTTGCAAAAATGGAATAAGCAGCTGTGTGTTCAAGCAAGGTCATTTCTGCTGTCCCCAGAGTAATGCTTAGTCCATGGTAATCTTGTGGGTTTATTGTTGTTATACCCATTTTTTGTGCAGTATTTATAAATGAGTCAACTCCAATTGACCTCAAAACGTATACAGCTGGAATATTTCTGGATTGTATCAAGGCTTGTCTTACTGTTATATCTCCAAAATGCTTTCCGTCCCAATTTCTCAATCTATAGTTGCCAAATGTTATAGGTTTGTCAGGTACTATGGAGTTTGG
>SLSN01000025.1 GCA_007130415.1 Patescibacteria group bacterium | reverse complement strand
ATTATTGATAGAGGGACTCATCCTGTAGATGTAGTATTTTTGGGTGCAGATGAAATAACTATGAGAGGTGATGCAATAAATAAAATTGGGAGCTGGGGTATAGCTTTGGCTTCATATTTTGTAAGCAAACCTGTTTATGTTGTAACTCCAATATTAAAAATAGAGGTTGAGACAGCATACAGACCGGTAAAGATAGAATATAGGTGTACTGTTCATGATTCTCAAGATCCTACGGTGTGTAAAAGGAGCGATGAAGTTTGGAAAGGTGCTCCTAAGGGTTTGAAAATGGTTAACCCAGCATTTGAAATAATAAATAGGGAATTTATAACTGGCTATATCACAGAACTTGGAATTATTAAACCAGAAGACATTGGTAAGGTAATTCAGCAAGAATTTCAATGGCTATTTTAATTTATTTCTTACATATATGGCACTGTACCTCAAAGCAAAAAAATTAGACTTACAGGCAGGAGATTATCTTAAAGTTTTACTCAACAGAATTGATGCTGAAAATGAAAGTTTGAGTGCTGGAGATAAAGTTTGGGTTACTACTTATGACCATGAGTATATATGTACTATTAATATAACTGATACAAAAGTTGAACAAGGACAGGTTGGTTTTTGTAGAGATATTTGGGAGGGTACGTATTTGGCAACGGATTCCTATGTACGGGTTGAATTGATGAGTAAATCAAAATCTGTCGGCTATATAGCTAAAAAACTACAAGGGGAGAGATTAAATGAAGAAGAAATGGCTGAAATTATGAAGGACATTACTCAGAAAAAAATCCGTTCAGCAGAAATGGCATATTTCATGGCTACAATGTTTAGCCCAGGTTTTAATGATGATGAAGCTTTATATGCAATTAAGGGTATGGTTGCAGCAGGGGAGGTTTTGGATTTTAAGGATGTGAGGAAAAATGGAGATTTAGTTGTTGATAAGCATTCAATAGGGGGTATAGCAGGAAAAGGTATAACTCCATTATTAGTCCCCATTGTTGCTTCTTTTGGCTTAGTAATACCAAATACTTCTACTCGAGCAATAACTTCACCGGCAGGAACCACAGATATTTTGGAAGTAGTTATGCCAGTAAATCTCAATGGAGATGAAATTCACGAAATTGTTTCTAAAACAGGGGGTGTTCTTGCATGGGGTGGTAATTTAAATATTGCTCCTGCAGATGATATCCTAATTCGTGTAGAAAAAGGTTTGCATGTCCAGTCATATCAAAAGTTCATAATCAGTATTATCGCAAAGAAATTGGCAATGGGTATTTCACATATTCTAATAGATGTTCCATATGGTAAGGAAACGAAAATATCTGAACCTGAAGATATAGAGCTTGTTTCTGAATCTTTTATGAAGTTTTTTAATAAAATAGGTGTAAAATGCCATGTTTATACGAGAAATGTTTTAGGTCCAGACAGTAGAGGTATTGGACCTAATTTAGAAATTAGAGATGTGTTGAGAATTTTAGAAAACAATGATGAAAAATGTACAGAATTAGAGGAAGCTGTTGTTGCAATGACTGGTGAATTGTTGGAGTTTGTTGGTAAGGCTAAGAAAGGTATGGGGGAGAATATGGCTAGGGATTGTTTAGATTCAGGAAAGGCAGAGAAAAAATTCTGGGAGATTGCTTTTGCTCAAGGTTGTAAAGAAAAAGTTTCTTCAAAAGATATTGAATTAGGTAGTAAAAAGTTAGAGGTTGTGTCAACAAAGGAAGGTGTTATCGAAAGTATTAACAACAAGGAGGTGGTAAAGATTTCTAGAGCTCTTGGTACACCTGGGATTAAGGAGGCTGGGATATATTTTCATAAATTTTTAGATGATGAGATTAAAAAGGGTGATGTATTAATGACTTTTTATTCAACAGCTCTGCGAAGGATAAAAGATGCGCAGGAAGTATATGATGAAGGTAAACTGTTTACCTATTCCTAAGTCTAAGAAATTTTGATGTTAAAATACTTATTGTCGTTATCGTCAATAGTACAACAGCTATTGGTACTATAAATATTAAAGCTCTGCCAAGCATAGTTGTTTTAAGTATGTATTCTATTTCTTTCATTTCTTCATCTGTTTGTGTTGCATATTGCATAGATATATCAGAAATAGTTTGTAATTGTGAAAAATCTGGAACGTTGCTTTCGTGTAGTGCCTCAATATTTACGTTGTACAAACCGAATATCCCGGCATCAACAGTGTCGGCTGTATAGATTGCAAAGTCTGTAACTTTTTGCTTGGAATCCCCAACTGTATACCAAAGTATGTGATCTAAATCACCACCGATGTATTCCCTGCCTGTTTCTCCCCAAGTGGGGTCTACTGAAAGCCAACCGTAATCTGGGATCCATATTTGTAGCCATTGGTGCCCGATTTTTTCATCTGTATCTGTAATTAATGGGTCATTACCATAACCAAATGCAGCTCTTGATGGAATACCCTGTGCTCTCAAAATTGCAACCATTAGGTCAGCATATTCCATACATACGCTTTCTGCTCCCTGAAGTGCTTTTAAGGCTCCGACTCTAACATTGTCACCTTCAGCTTTTTGAATGCTGTATTCCAATCTATCTATGACAAAGTTATAGTTATTCCTTATCAAATCAAGGATGGAAGAATCGTCACTTTGAGAAAGTAATTCGTTTGCAATATCAATAATTTCTCTTTCATCACTTTCCCAATAGCGGTCAGATTGAGTGTATGTTTCTAATTCACTAAGTTCCTGTATTCTTTCCTTATATTGTGAAATTGTAAAATCTGGAATTTCTTTTATACTTTTAGACAACTTTATATATCCTTCTATAACAACCTCCTTATCTTTGTTGGCATCTATTTCAAAAATTCCAACAATATTACCTTCTTGGTCAGTTCTAATTCTCTTGGGTTGTGGAGAGATGTTTTTAATAAATACGTTCTGATTATTTTCTGTAAATTCTCTTGGTATAGCTAGTTCTAAAATATTTGTAGATAGCCAGTTAGTATATTTACTTAATGCCTTTGGGGTTAAAAAATCTGTTTTTGGAATTGTTTGTGCAACTTTAAAATAGTAAAATTGTTCTTCGCCTAGTTGAATCCAACCAGTATTTTTGATCCTATCTTTCTGAAGAAAAGTATATGTTCTGTAATCTCGAGATATTTCTTCTTGTATTGAACTTGGGGTTATGTATGATTTTGGTGGAGCATCTAGGGGAACATGATAGGTTAAAAAGTATCTGTATTTTGTTTTTAAACCCTGTGATTCATCTGTATGTTCAAATCGAACATCCTCGTGTAATCCTGGTAAATAAAGGTTTGCAATATTGCCGCTTTGATTTATAAATTCTTCTGTTTGATATTGGATTTTTGCAAAAAAGGGACTATCTTTTGCTATATTATTCCTATTGGTCAAAGTAATTACAAGATTACCACCTTCTTCTTCTAGCGTGTAGCCTTTTTCATGGCCATATTTATTTGTTACGCTAAGAGTATCCGTAACCAAGCCATCTTTTTTTATTGGAACTATTTGCTCTGAGCCTTTAGGTATGTAGTAATTTGGATTTGAAGTTTCAATCTCTAATATTTCTTCAACGGTAACAATACTATCACTTGAGTTTTTAAGGTAAATATTTAGGGATGAATTGATAGAGAAGTCACTGGAGGCACTAGCAGGTGTAATCTTTAGAAGTAGCAGTAGACAAGTGATGAGTATTGTAATTATGTGGTTTTTAAAGTTTCTTTTTGTTAAAATCATTCGTTCTCTTTTGAAAGTATCATATAATAATACAATAACTTAAAAGAAAAAACATTAATGTTAAAAAAATCGCATTCTCTTTCGGTTGGTATAGTAGGTTTACCTAATTCTGGAAAGTCAACGCTTTTTAATTCTTTGACGCAAAATTCAATACCAGCGGAGAATTTCCCGTTTTGTACGATAGATAAAAATGTTGGTGTTGTAGAAATACCTGACGAGAGATTAAAAAACCTTGCGAACTTTTATGATACTAAAAAGGTTGTTCCCGGGGCTATAAAATTTGTAGATATTGCAGGACTTGTTAAGGGTGCTTCAAAAGGGGAGGGTTTGGGAAACCAATTTTTAGCTCATATTCGTGAGGTAGATGTAATTCTTTATGTTTTAAGAGCTTTTGAAAGTGAAAACATTTCTCATGTGTATAACAGAGTTAATCCTTATGAAGATTTTGAAGTAGTTCAGTCGGAGTTGATCTTTAAGGATATTGAGGTTTTGGAAAAACATGAGGGTGGGGGAGAGAGAATTCTTGAACTTTTAAATCAAGGTATTCCGATAGTTGAAATGGAGCTGAGTGAAAAAGAAGAAGAAATAGTTAAGGATTTGGCTTTGTTAACGGCTAAAAAAAGGATTTTTCTTTTAAATATTCGACAGGGAGTTGATGGTTTTCCTCAAAAGGATTGGTTAAAAAAAGAAGACAGAGATTTTTTAATAAAGGTTGATGTAAAAATGATTGGTGATTTTGTAAATATGGATGAAGATGAAAAAAAAGAGTTTCTTTCTTTGCTAGACAAGGATGTTTTGTTAATAGAAGATGTGATTGACTTGGCCTATAAAAGGCTTGATTTAATTACTTTCTATACAGGAAATGAAAAAGAATGTAATGCGTGGTCAATAGTTCAGGGTTCTAATGTAAAAGAAGCTGCTGGTGTAATTCATAATGATTTAAGTGAAAAATTTATAACTGCAGATGTTATTAATGTAGAAGAGATGATTGATGTTGGTGGTTGGGTAAAAGCAAAAGAAAAAGGTCTAGTTAAGAACTATAGTAAAGACTATATTGTTAAGGATGGGGATTATGTTTCGGTGTTAGCTAACGCGTAAATGCAGTATTGACAGAATTTTCCATAGAATTTATCATGGTTTAGTCATAAAATTAGATTGGGTTTTTATTTATGAAAAAGTTTTTTAGTAGGATGGCCTTTTTTGTTGTTCTTTTACTTGTTGGGGTTTTGCTTTTAAGTCCTTTTTTTAGGATGACTCTTAAAGCAGATGGAGTTTTAGGAGAGAGTTATCTCTTTTTGGAGCGTATGGAAGCAGAT
>SLSN01000046.1 GCA_007130415.1 Patescibacteria group bacterium | reverse complement strand
GTTCTACCATGAGTAACATGCATAGAATCAAGGTTAAAATATTCTGAAATTCTTGCAGAACACCCTATTCCAGAAACAATAACAGTGTCTTTTTTACTCCATCCCATATTTACAATCTCTTCACTAATTACTTTTTCAACAGCAAAAAGACCACACCCAGGACACCAAATTCTTTTTTTGTTTCTTTTTACAATTTCTTCTTTCTTCATTTTGTAAAATCTTTAATCTTTTTTAAAATATCTTCCTTACTAGGTTGTGCACCAATTACTCTGATTCTTTTTACTTCCTTTAGAATTTTTTCTTGAACTTTTCCAGCATACTGCCCTTCATTCATCTCTATGGCTATAATGTTCTTGTAATCTTTTGAAATTCTTTTTAAAACCTTCTCATTTATTGGAAAAAGAGTCTTAGGTCTAAAATGAGAAAAATCGTTTTCTTTTACAATCTCATCAACAATTCTTGAAGTAATGCCGTAGGAGATTAGTAATGTATTTTGTTTTTTGTTTTCAGTAAGTTCAAAAGAAGAATATTTTTTACCTGTTTTAAAAATCAAATTTCTCCTCTCCTCTATCCAATTCTGGTAAGTTTCGGCTTCAAAAGTCTCAACACCATCTTTGTTTTTTGTAAGACCTGTGAAGTGTCTTGAAGTATTGTCTTTTGTTAATGGTTTTAGTGTTCTCTTTTTAATTTCAACCTTTGTCTTTTCTAAATTTTCCTGCTCTCTTAAGTTTGTCATGTATGCTTCTGAGAGTAGTATTACTGGAGAGCTACATTCCTCTGCAGCATTGAAAGCTTGGATGGTTAGTTCGTAGAGTTCTTTAATTGAGTTTGGGCAAAAAACAATAGCGGTGTAATCACCATGAGGACCGTGTTGAGTTTGAAGGACATCACCTTGTGAGGCAATGGTAGGCATACCAGTTGCAGGTCCCTGTCTTTGAGAATTAATTACAACCAGAGGAATTTGCATTGCAAACCCCAGAGCTAGTCCTTCTTGCATTAAAGAAAAACCAGGACCAGATGTAGCAGTGAATGCTTTTGAGCCTGCTAGAGAAGCTCCTAGGGCTGTATGTATTGCAGCTATTTCATCTTCTGATTGTATGAACTTTAACTTTTTGTTTTTAATTTTTTCTTTTACCCAAGAATGCATAATTTCCGATGATGGAGTTATTGGATATCCCGTTAGAAAAGTAGCCCCTACTCTCTTGGCTGCCTCTACAATTGCATCACTCCCTGAATATGTTTTGTGTTTTTTGGTATTATTCAATGTACTTAAACTAAATTTTTCAAAAATTCCTAATGCATTCTAACACAAAAGAACAAAATATCTACCTTGCTCCAATGGAAGATGTTTCTGATTTTCCTTTTAGACAGGTTCTTTTAAAACTTGGAAAACCAGATGTGTTTTTTACAGAGTTTGTAAATGTTAATGGCTTTACTTCAAAAAAAGGAGGTTCTCATGTATTACATCGTCTTGAGAAAGCTCAAGAGCAAGAACCAATAGTTGTGCAGTTTTGGGGGAACAATCCAGAGAAGTTTGTAGAAAGTGCTAAGAAGGTCAAGGAGTTTAATTTCCAAGGTATTGATATTAATTTAGGTTGTCCTGTTAAAAAAGTTATGAAGGTTGGCTGTGGTTCGGCTTTAATAGGTAATTATGATGTAGTAGGTGAAATAGTTAAATCTTTGCAAGACCTTTCACTTGACCTACCTCTTAGTGTTAAAACAAGAATTGGGGTTGAGAGGTTTGATGAGCAGTGGATAGCTTTTCTTTTGAGGTTGAATTTAGATAGTGTTTTTGTACATGGGAGAACAGTAAAGCAAATTTTTTCTGGTAATGCAGATTGGGATGCTATTGCTGAGGTTGTAAAATTAAGGGATGTTCTTTCTCCAGGTACCAAAATTATTGGGAATGGAGATATTAAAAGCGTTAAGCAGGCAATGGAATTTAAGGAAAAGTATTGTGTTGATGGTGTAATGATTGGGAGGGAGGTTATGAAGAATCCTTGGGTTTTTTCAGGAAGAATTCCAGAAAAAAAAGAAAGAATTGAAACTTTGCTTTTTCATATGAAGGAAATGAAAAAGTTTGTAGAAAGGTTTCCAGACAAAGGTTGGAGTTCTATTAAAAAATTCTATCACGGATATCTTAGGGAAGATGAAGAGCTCACTTCTTTGCGAAATGAGCTCTTTGAAAAAACAAGTTTGGAAGAATCTATAGCTAGTATTCCTCGCACTTAACTTCTTGAAAAGCTTGTTCGTGGTCACATGAAGGACAAATGGTTAAAGCCTCTTCGTCTTCATACATATATCCACACTCTTTACATGTCCACCAAGTTTTTTTATCTTTTTTGAAAACCGTTTTTGCTTTAAGTTGCTCAAGAAGCTTTTGAAATCTTTCTTCATGGTGGTTCTCTGCTACAGCAATAGCTCTAAGTCTTTTCGCTATCTCTCCATGCCCTTCTTTTTCAGCTATATCAGCAAATGTAGGATACATACTTGTATGTTCATGGTTTTCTCCATCTATTGCGGCTTGAAGATTCTCCTCTGTTGTTCCAAAGATATTTGGAACAGGAGTTTCGATTTCAATATCTTCGTCGCTTGTTTTAATCTCATTTATTAATCTTAAAAGCCACTTCGCATGTTGCTTTTCTTGCTCAGCAGTCAGTAAAAAAATATCCCCTATTTGTTCATAGCCTTCTTTTTTTGCAACTTTAGCGTAGTAAGTATATCTATTTCTAGCCATACTTTCTCCAGCAAATGCCTTGCTTAAGTTTTTTAAAGTTTCTGTCATAAAATTCTCCCTTAAAATTTATATACATCCCCATTTTATCACAATTCTTGAAATGGGTCGGGGAGAGTGATGTAACCTGCTTGGGCGTCGCTTAGACCTGCATAAAGAGTAGCATATCCATTTTTATGACGAACAAGCCCTCCTGGAAAAACAACGTCTTCAAGTTGAGGCATTTTTGCGTGTCCAGCAGGAAAGTTTTTTCTCGTGGCGAGAATTTTAATTGGAGAGGCTTCGTGGGTTATTGGGTCGTAAACAAATGTCATGGCATAGTAATGCTTGTAATGATTTTCATCTTCGTAAGCTATATGCCCTAGAACTCCAATTCTTCCATCCTCCAAAACATGTAATTCATTGGCCCCACCCCATTGGTCCAAAGCAAAGAGTTTGTCTATGACTTTTGCTTTTAGGATGTTTTCTTCATTAATTTCTTCAACTCTATGGATTTCTAGCGAACCAATTTGACCTCGTCCATGCTCTCCTCCTTGTGGCCTTGTGCAAACACCGATTTTTCCATTAGAAAGCGGTACTAACCGAATATCTTTCATCCTATCAGGGCCACAGGCGAATTTTTTTAAGGAATGTAAATCTTTCCCTCTGTAAAAAACTGTTCTGTAACCTATTTCAGGAGAGTTGAAACTATTGTTTTCAGTATATACCTCTACTCCACCAAGTATTGTTTCGTCATCAAGGGTTGTTGCAAAAGCATCTTCTAATTTTAAGACTGGGGCATTGTCTACCACTTTCCATGAAGAAGAAAAATTTTCAAAAAAAACTACGTTTGACTTAGCCCAATCATTTCTTTTTTCTACTCTTCCAGCTATAACTGTCTTTCCTCCTATTTCAAAGGGATGAGAAATGTTGTATACGTCTCTATCGCCTATTCCGGTAAACTCTAAAATTTCGCTTTCGTAGAGAAAATCCTTAGAAGTGAATTCTTCTAGTAAACTAATACAGCAGTTGGTATTAGGCTTAGCTTGTTTCATAAAATTAGATTATATGAAAATGAAAAATTATTCAATAGTTATATTTTAAATTTTTCTGCTATCGTAAGCCCAATGTAAAATAGCTTGTCTTTGCTTTTTTCGGCAATCTATATCTCCTGGAGTACAGTTCTTTTTTACTTGAGCTATATGTCTGTTTATTGCTTTCCACCTTTTCACTTGTCGCAAATCATCTTCATGTCTCCTTCCCATGTAATACCTACAGTACCATTGAAACCACCCTCTGGGATCATCTTTATGCATCCAGCCTTTTTCACGCCAAACAGATAGTGGTTGGCTAGCATTAATACCAAAATAGTTTAATTCGGGATCGTGCTTTTTGGAACAAAGCTTAGCTTTTAAATACCAATCTTTTGGAAATTCATCTTTACAATCAGTCATATACTTGCCTCCAAAAACCCCCAAAGCCAGCATTTCTTTTGGTGTTAATTCAGGTTTAAATTCTGGATTGAAATTCTTTCCAATGGGTTCTGTTAGGGTATATTTGTAATTTTTCTGCATTTTGTCTTTTACAACAATGGTTTTCATTTTTTGATTCGAATTACTCAATATTGAACCGATTCCTTCCTAGCTTTTTTGATTTTTGCAAACCTATATTTGCACGTCTTAAAAAGCTCTTTTTTGTATCTCCCTTTTTAAACGATGTTATCCCCCCACTTATGTTAACTTCATATCTTTTCATGTATTTGTCTTTTTTAAGTGCGTTTTTAATCCTATTAACAAGTTTTTGAGTTTTTTCTTTATCTGTTCTTGGTAGTAAAATTAGAAATTCGTCCCCCCCAAACCGAGCTACAATGTCTGATTTACGAGTTTTTTCTTTTAGTATTCGTCCTAGTTCAAAAAGAATTTCATCTGCTTTGATGTGTCCGTATTTGTCGTTTATTTCTTTAAAAAAATCAATGTCAAACATTACGAAAGAGAGATCCCCTTTTTCCCTTTTAGCCTTTTCTATTTCAAGTTCTAAAATGCTATCAAAGAAATGATTGTTGTAAAGACCGGTTTTTTCATCTTTTGTAGCTATTTCATAGAGCACAGAAAGAGTTTCCTTCATGTCTTCAGGTAGTATTTCTTTGAGCTTTTTTACAAAGTCAGGGCTAAGGACATCAGATTTTGTTATATTTATTGATTTTTTAGGCTTCATGTAATAAAAATGTGTGTTTATTGGCGGAGAGGACAGGATTCGAACCTGCGATACGGTTTCCCGTATAAACGCACTCCAAGCGTTCGCTTTCGACCACTCAGCCACCTCTCCAGGAATTAATCATTTTCATC
>SLSN01000038.1 GCA_007130415.1 Patescibacteria group bacterium | reverse complement strand
GAGAATGAGATTTTGGTACCAAAAGAAGGTCAGCATTTTCAATACAAAGTAGAAATGTCTTCTACTGATCCTGAACTGAGTCCTGTTTTAGATAAAATAGAGATTATTTATGACTAAAAAACTTAAAGCAATAACATTGACAGAGACTGTAGTATACATAGCCATTTTTAGTATTTTCATGGTTATACTCATCCAATTCTTCCTCTCTGTTCAAGTTAATCAAGACAAAGTTTACAAAGAATTGGAATTGGAGATGAACCAAATATTCATATCGAACCATCTAGAAGAAACTTTAGGGCATAGTTCTGTTTTTAACAGTGAGAGCAATTCGTTTTTTAACAAGCAGGAAACTTTGGAGTACAAAATATTAAATGGAGATTTGATTTTAGAAAAAGATGGTGTTGTGACAAGCCTTGTTAACAGTAAGGCAGTAGCTCAAAGCATTTCATTTGAACCCATATGGGCTCAAGAAGGAATAGCTTCAGCTGTTAAAATAAATGTTTCTTTACGGCACAGTGGTAATGAAAGAGTAACTCGTGATTTTTCTAATTTAATAAAACTCGCAATTCATGAAGAATAAGGTTTGTAAAAAAAATATGCGTGGATACATTACCCTTATTGTTGTAATAATGTTCATACCTTTTCTCCTTTTACAAGGTATTAACCTTGCTAATATGAGTCTTGATATAGTTAATACTTCAAGTAATACAGTTTCTAGCAATAATCAGTATATAGAAGAACAAACTTGTTGGGAAGAAATCTCATTTTTCATTTTAAATAGCAATGGTGGTAATATCCTTGGTGAAAGGGTCATTGAATATTCAAATAGTACTTGTAATTTTTTTGTTGAAGAATTACCAATGGAAGAAAATAAATACAGAATTAGCTTAGAAAGTCACAGGTATGATTTTTTCTCTTCCTCAGAAAAATACATTTTCTATGATGAAGAAGTTTTGAGATTTCTCACATTACATTAAGAAAAGTACAATAATTATTGTTGAAAAAATCCCTAAGGTAATAAATGGTACAAAGGGTATTTTTTGTTTTAGATTCAATTTCTTGAATTTGAAAAGAGAGTAGGTAAGGGCACTAAAAACCGTTATGGCAAGACTTAGAATAATGTTTTCAAGCCCTACAAGCAAACCCATGAGTAGGAATAAATAAACGTCTCCCATTCCTAAAGCTTTTTCCTTAGTTATTAATACACAGAGCAAAAATCCTCCACCAAGAAATAATCCTCCTAGTAGAGCTTGATATGCTTGCTGGCTTTCGTAAAATAACAGGGCAATGGAATTAAAAAGTAGTGCTAAAAAAACAGTCCCCAATGTTATGTTTCTAGAAATCTCTTGGCTCTTAATATCTTGCCAGGAAAGGTAAAGTAAAGAGAAAAAGCAAATTATTATTAATATGTAATAGAGAATTTCCATACAATATACTACCATATAGTTGTTCTCTTTTTACTTTTTTGGTATGATTGCCCACGTATATATATCATATATCTCTTACTTTCTTGGGAATAATCCCTAAGAGATATTTTTTAAAAAAGAAAGGAAAAATTATGAGTGAGAAAAAAACTACAGTTCAAATTCCAACTTTGGAAGAATTTTTAAAAGCAGGTGCACACTTTGGACACAAAAAAAGTACCTGGAATCCTCGAATGGAGGAATATATTTACGATGAACGTAATGGTATCCATATTATCGACATTATTAAAACCATAGGTTGTCTTAAAGAGGCTTTGGTTAAAATGGAGGAAATTGCAGACAGAGGACATGTTTTGATTGTAGGTACTAAAGGACAGGCAGCTACTGCTGTTGAAAAGGTTGCGAATGAATCAGGAGCACTTTACATCAATACTAGATGGCCAGGTGGTCTTTTTACAAATTTTGATGTTGTTAAGAAAGGTATCGAAAGGTTGCTTAGTTTGGAGGAGACTTTAGCCGTTGGTGCTGAGGGTTTTGTGAAAAAAGAGCAACTATTAATGGAAAGAGAAGTAGAGAGACTTAACAGGCTGTATTCTGGTATTAAATTAATGGACAAATTGCCAGAATTGGTGATTGTTGTTGATAGTAAGCTTGAAAAAATAGCTATTAGGGAGGCAAAGAAGGTAAATGTACCAATAGTTGCACTGCTTGATACAAATTGTGACCCTACAGCTGTGGATTACCCAATTCCTGCAAATGATGACTCGATAAAAAGTATATCTTTGTTTTTGAATATTTTCGGTGAAGCTATTAAGAAAGGTAAAAAATCGCAAAGCCTTATGGAGCTTCGAAAGAACTATGAAGCAGAGCTTTCTGGAAAGAGAAAGGATTATGAAAATAGGGTTGAAAGAGAGAGGGTTTTACAGGAAGAGGAGCAACAAAGGATGAAGAGGTTGAAATTTGGAGATCAAAAAGTTGAAGTAAAAGAAAAGGTTGAAGAAAAAAAGTCAGGTACTGGTATTGAAGATTTAGGATTAGCTACAAGAATAGAAAAAGCTCTCAAGGAGGCGAAAATTACAACAGTAGAAGACCTTAAATCCAAGAAAGAGAAGGATTTGATGGAAGTAAAGGGTTTGGGTGAGAAAGCAGTAGAGGAAATTATTTCTAAAGTAAAAGATCATGACTAAAGTATCAATAGAGGATATTAAAAAATTACGTGAAAAGACATCAGCTGGGATGGCTCTTTGTAAGGAAGCTTTAACCCACAGTAGTGGTGATATGAAAAAGGCAATAGAGTATGTTAATGAGCGTAGTGATGTTGTTGGTCGTCTACATGATATTACTGGGGCGAAGATAGGTTTGTGTAAAGTGGCTTTTGAAGATGCAGGTAAAGATTTTGAAAAAGCTCTGGCAATAATCAAAGAGCGTGGTTGGGAAGGAGATGTTTGTGATGTTGAAAAGACCTGCAGTGTAAAAGACGGAATTATAGATGCGTATGTTCATGGTACTGATAAAAAAACAGCAGCGTTAGTGGAGGTTACTTGTATGACGGACTTTGTTGCTCGTAATGAGAAGTTTAGAGCTTTTGCCCATGAAATCGCTATGCAGGTTGCAGCTATGAATCCGGAATATATTTCAAAAGAAGAAATACCTACAGAAAAGTCTGAAGAGTTGAAGAAACTTTTTGAAAAAGAACTTAAAGAAGAAGGAAAACCGGAAAAGATTTGGGAGAAAATTATGGATGGTAAATTTGAGAAATTTTACAAAGAAAAATGTCTACTTGAACAACCTTGGTTTAAGGATGAAAATAAAACGATACAATCTCTTTTAGATGAAGCTGTACAACAATTGGGTGAGCCGATAACGATAAGGCGAATGTTGCTTTGGAAGTTAGGAGGTTGATATAATGAACGATATGGATGTACAGAAAGAAATACAAAAAGTAATAGATTCACTAGTAGATGATTTTGCTCGTATTCGTACTGGAAGAGCTTCACCCGAACTCATAGAAAATGTAAAGGTTAATGCGTATGGTTCTGATATGGTTCTTAAAAGCATTGCTACAATTAGTGTCTCTGATGTTAGGTCCTTGCTAGTGCAACCTTGGGACAAAAGCCTTGTAGAAAATGTTTCTAAGGCTTTACTTTCTTCAAATTTAGGCCTTTCGGCTTCAGTTGAAGGAGATGCTGTTAGAGTTTCAGTTCCAGATTTGAATGAAGAAAGAAGGCAGGAGTATGTTAAAGTTATGAAAGATAGAGCAGAACTTGCTAGAGTAGGAGTTCGTAATGTTCGTCAAAAAGCAATGAAAGAGATAGAGTCTTTAAAAGAGGCTGGTTTATCTGAGGATGATGCTAAAAGGCAAAAGGAAGATGTCGAAAAAGAAGTAAAGCAAGCGAATGAACAGATTGCTGAACTTATGAAAAGTAAAGAAGAAGAATTGATGACAGTTTAATTTCAAATTTTTCTAACTATGGTTTTTGTTTTGAATTTGGTGATAATTCTTGTAATACTCGGTATAGTGATATTTGTTCATGAACTTGGACATCTAATTGCTTGCAAGCTAACAAAAGTCTATGTTGAGGAATTTGCGATTGGTTTAGGCCCAAAGATATATTCAAAAAAGGTTGGAGAAACAATATATAGTATTAGAGCTCTCCCTTTAGGAGGGTTTAACAAGATTAAAGGTGAAGAATTTGATAGTGAAGTTGAAGATACTGATCCAAGAAGTCTTGTAAATCAAAAACCTGGTGTGAAGCTTTTCATAATACTTTCCGGTGTTTTAATGAATCTATTCTTAGCTATTATTATCTTCTATATTCTCCTGATATCAATGTCATTCCAGTTTGGTATTGATGCTAGTTTCGATGATTTTGAACCTGTTGTAGGTAATATGGAAAGAGAAATTTTTAATGAAGATGTAAGATATGAAGGGTTGGTTGAAGGAGAAGCTGCACAATTGGCTGGGTTGCCAGAAGAAGGAGTCATTAAAAGCATAGATGGGCAAGAAATAATCCTCTCATCTCAAGTGGTAGATGAAATTGGAGGGAATGCTGGAGAGGATATAGCGATTGAAGTTTGTGTACAGGATGAATGTGAAGAATATATTGTTGCTGTTAGCGATGAGGGTAGAATTGGTATTATGTATTTTCAAAACTATTACCCATATATTGAATATGTTGGTTGGCAGAGACCTTTTGTAGGTTTTGTCCATGTTTTGAATTGGGGGAAAATATTTGGTACTGCAATAGGGGACCTTTTTTCAGAGGCTTCAGAGACAGGAGATTATGAACAGGTAGCTATGAGTGTATCTGGTCCTGTTGGTCTTTATGTAGTCATTGACTATCTTCGAGATATGGGTTGGAGACCTATGGTTGGTATTGTTGCAGATATTTCACTTTCAATCGGGATTATTAATCTTCTTCCCATACCCGCATTAGACGGTGGCAGGGCAATTATGATCTTACCAGAGCTAATATTTAAAAGACCTTTGAACAAAAAGTTTGAAGCTTGGGCTATCCAAATTAGTTTCGTACTTTTACTTCTTTTAATGGCCGCTGTTCTTCTTAAAGACGTTGTATATTTTGAAAGGTTGAGGGAGTTTTTTAATTAAAAAACAAAATTTTGCCGATGGCAGAAACTAAACTTCAAGAGGTTTTAGATGTTGATGACTATAT
>SLSN01000015.1 GCA_007130415.1 Patescibacteria group bacterium | reverse complement strand
CCCAGGAGGTGATATGCAACCTCCACAACCAGACGTAGGTGCTCCTCAACAGCCAGATTTTTCTAGTCCAACTATGGATAATCAACAACAGGACTTTGGACAAAACCCAGGAGATGATATGCAACCTCCACAACCAGATGTAGGTGCTCCTCAACAACCAGATTTTTCTAATCCAACTATGGATAATCAACAACAGGACTTTGGACAAAGCCCAGGAGGTGATATGCAACCTCCACAACCAGACGTAGGTGCTCCTTCACAACCAGATTTTTCTAGTCCAACTATGGATAATCAACAACAGGACTTTGGAGACTATATGCAACCTGAACAGCCCAACGAACAAAACCCTAATATGGATACTTCTATTGAATTCCCAAATCCAGATATAAATGATAACCCTATAGAACAATCGAGTTCTCAATTTGAGGCTAATACTGATGTAGCCGAGTCTAATGAGCTACCACCTCAGCCTCAAGCGGATGAGCAAGCAAATATGCCTAATGTAGAAGAGCAATTTAATCAAGGTACAACATCATCTCCTGAAGATCAGAAACTTAATCCCTTGTTAATTGTTGGCTTAGCTGCTGGTTTGGTCGTTATTTTGGCAATAATAATCATAATTATTCTTCTATTAGGTTAAATAGGTTAAAATAACTTCATATGTTTAGAAATTTTGAAAGTTTTTCATTTTGATTGTTATCCAATAGAAAAAAAATACCAGAAAAAGAATTCACACGTATATATTCAAGAAAATCTTCAGTCCTTCCTTTCTTCTAACAAGTCCTTTGAAGCCGATATTATAACTGGATTTGTATATTCTAAATTTAACAAACAAACCCTCAATTCCATTAATAACCTAAAACTCATAATAACTAGAAGTATCGGTGGAGATAATATTGATAGGAACTTTTGTGACTCAAAAGGAATAGAGTATACAAATATAGAATATTCTAACCATACAATTGCTCACCACACTATGGCTTTAATCCTTTTTCACGCACGTAAAATAAACACCTTTTTTACAAAAGTACAAAAAGGAATATTTGCAGATCATATGGTTGACTGTTTTGACTTAAAGGGTAAAAAACTAGGAATCATTGGATATGGGAAAATAGGTAAAAAAGTCGCAGAAATAGCAAAAGCCCTTGATCTTGAAATTCTTGTTTGCGATAGAAAACTAGAGAGTTGCGAGATGAGAGATAAAATGAAATTTTGTGATTTAGAAGGAGTTTTGCGAAATTCTGACATTATCTCTCTTCATTGCGATGCTAACCCTTCAAGTATTGGGATGATAAATAATGAGACGATCAAAGTGATGAAAGATGGAGTAATTTTAATCAATACTGCAAGAGGATCAATTATAAATGAGAAAGATTTGTTGAAAAATATAAACAAATTCGCTTTTGTAGGTGTAGATGTTTTAGAAAACGAGAATGACTTTAAAAAAGGTCATCCTTTTTTAAAGCACCCCAATATCTTAATAACTCCACATATTGCATACAAGTCTGAATTAACAACGAAAGAAAGATGGAGTAAAACCTATGAATGTATAGAGGATTTTATCTCCCAACAAAAGCCTTAATATCAACAGCTATTGTATCCTCTTGAGTAATAATTAAAGGATTAAGGTCCAAGCTAATTATCTGAGGATAGAGTAGGGTTAATTGTTGAACTTTATATATCTGATCTAAAACTTTTTCAACATTTAAAGGTTTTTGTCCTCTAGCACCAGAAATAATTTGAAAAACCTTTGTTTTCTCCAAACTTTTTTTAATATCCTCTTTTGAAGCAGGAACAAGAACATATCCAAAATCTTCAAATATCTCTGTGTATATACCTCCCTTACCAAAAACAACTAAATGCCCAAACCCAGGGATATCGGGCTTGTAAACATCAGAATCCCCATCCCTATTTGCACCTATGAAAAATTCAACTTTAGGAGTTAATTGCTCTTGTAATACAACAGTAAAAGTTTTTTTCTTTAACTTTTTTAATATGTTCTTTGAAAGCTGTTCATAAGCCTTCTTTAGTTCTTGTTCGTTTTGAATATTTAGATAGATACCTTTTAAATCAGTTTTGTGTACGATAACTTCATTACCCACCTTAAGAACAACAGGATATTTATCCTTTGCAAATTCAACAACATCCTTCATTTTTTTTGTAATTATTTGCCTGGGTAAAGTAAAACCCATTTCTAAAGCAAGTTTTTCAGTAATCTCATCGGGTAGTATTCGAGGAGTTTTTTTAACGTATTTTTCCACTTCCTTAAAATGCTTACCCTTTTCTTTTGAAATAATTTTCTTCCACTTTTTGTTAACCTCTCTTTTCGAAAAATTCTCTACCCTAGTAGTGTAATCACTCAAAACTTTTAAGGAATTTACAGCATCATCTATTTCAGTAAATACAGGTATGTAGTTATCATAGAAAATCTGTGTACCTACACTTGTTTGCTTTTTGCCTAAAAATACAGGGACTATTGGTTTTTCATACATTTGTGTAGCATTAAGAATGATCTTTGCTGTTTCCTCTATTTGAGTTACATGCTGAGGAGTGAGTAGAACAAGCACAGCATCTATATCATCGTTCTTTGCTAATATATCTATTGGATATTGATATCTTTCAGCTTTTGCATCACCAATGATATCAACAGGGTTTTTAGAGCTAGATTCAGGAGGAAGAAATTTTTGAATTTTCTTTTGCAAACTCTTTGACAATTTAGCCATTTGTAAACCTCCTTTAATAATAGAATCTGTTGCTACAATACCAGGACCACCAGCATTTGTTACGATGGCTACTTTCTTGCCATTCATAGGTTTGGACCAAGAAAAGGTCATCATGTAGTTAAAGAGTTGACGAGTGTTTTCTGCTTCGATTATACCTACCTGACTAGTTCCTGTTTTAAACATATCAATGGAGCCAGCAATTGCACCTGTGTGAGACTCTATGGCGGATTTTGATTCTTCCGTTTGACCTGCTTTTAAAATAATTAGCGGTTTTCGATATTTAGATTGTTCGTATTTCTGAATTAATAATGAACCATCAACAATATCTTCAAGATATGCGCTTATGACTTTAACCTTCTTATCTTCTAAAAAGTGCTCAACCAAATCTAGCTCATTTATATCTGATTTGTTCCCGATAGAAACAAAATGTGAAAAACCTAAGTTCTTTGGTATGGACATATCTAGCATAGCTGTACAAAAAGCTCCTGATTGTGAGAAAAACCCAATATTTCCTTTCAAAGGTTTATCCGCAGCAAATGAAAGGTTCAAACTGTTATGCTTGTTGATAAATCCAAGACAATTAGGACCTAGAACTCTAATATTGTGTTTATTAGCAATAATCTGCACCTTTTGTTCAAGTAGTTTACCTTCAGGTCCAATTTCACTAAATCCTGCAGAAATGACTACCAACCCTTCAATTTTTTTCTTTGTACAGTCTTTAACTACGTCTAAAACATACCTAGAAGGAACAACAATACAAACAACATCCACTTTTCCTTTAATATCAGAAACTTTTTTGTAAGCCTTCAAGCCTAAAATTTCAGTAGAGTTGGGATTAATTGGATATATTTTCCCTGAAAAACCACTACGTATTACGTTTTTTAATATAACGCTACCTAATTTATCTGTTTTTTCAGAAGCTCCTACTATTGCAATAGAGGAGGGATTAAAGATTTTTTCCATATGTTAAAAAATGACTTCGAATTTAAAATTTTTCAATTGATTTTTTACTTTTTCTAGATCTTGAATGTTTGCGTCTCGGATATCCTCTAAATGATATGTTTTAAAAAATTCATACCATTTATCCTTGCCATGAGTTCCATAGGCAAGCAGTTCCAAGCTTTCAAGGTTTCTAAGCCCATTTACAAATTCTCCAACTTTTCTAATTAACTCTTCACTATCTGTAAGAGTTGGTACAACTAAAAATCTTATTCTAACACTCGAACCTTTCTTCTCGTCTATATATTTTATATTCTCAAGTATTTCTTTGTTAGAAGATTCTGTTAGCTTAATATGCTTTTCATTGTCTAATTCTTTTAAAGAAATCATCCAAAGGTCTACATAAGGTAAAAGAGAATCTATGACCTTTTTATTTGTTTTAATAGAAGTATCTACTACAGTATGTATATTATTTTCTTTTAAAAGTTTGAGAAATTCTAAAAGAAATTCAGGTTGCATTAGAGGTTCACCTCCACTTATTGTCACACCTCCACCATTTTTCCAATACTCTTGATTTTTAACAACTTTTTTAAAAAGCTCTTCTGGAGTATATTCTTGCCCCTGTTTTGGAAAATTTGTGTCTATATTATGACAAAACTTACATTTTAATGGACATCCTTGAAAAAAAACTACCGTTCTAATCCCTGGACCATCTAAAGTCCCCATAGATTCTATTGAGTGTACATATCCTATCATTTTCAATATCAATTAAAATTTAAGTATCTATATCTTATTATGAAAGGTTCGAGCCATTACTTCATCTTGTTGTTCCTTTGAAAGCCTATTAAACAATACAGCATAACCACTAACTCTAATAGTTAGTTGAGGATACTTCTCTGGATTTTTTTGTGCATCAAGAAGAGTCTCTCTTGTAAGAACATTCACATTAAGATGATGTCCTCCTTTACCACTAAAGTATCCATCTAGTAGAGACACGAGGTTTTCAGTTTGTTCTTTTTGACTTTTCCCAAGAGAACTTGGTGTTATTGAAAAAGTATTGGAAATACCATCAACAGAATCTTCATAAGGGAGTTTTGCCACAGAATTCAAAGAAGCTATAGCTCCATTATGGTCTCTACCATGCATAGGGTTAGCACCAGGTGCAAAGGGTTTCCCTGATTCTCTGCCATCAGGAGTTGGGCCAGTACCGTAACCGTAAACTACATTTGCCGTTATTGTGAGTATTGAAAGAACGTGCTTTGAGTTCCGATATGTTGGATATTTACGTAGAGCCTTCATGAATTCTTTTACAACATCCACTGCTATGTTATCTACTTTCTCGCAATCATTCCCAAATTTTGGATATTTCCCTTCTATGACAAACTTCTCTACAACACCATTCTGATTCCAAACAGGCTTAACCTTCGCATGTTTTATTGCACTTAAAGAATCAGCTACAACAGAAAGTCCAGCAATACCAAAAGCCATATTTCTTTT
>SLSN01000047.1 GCA_007130415.1 Patescibacteria group bacterium | reverse complement strand
TCAGGTTCAGGTTCAGGTTCTACTTGCAAGGTAGTCGTATAATTACCTACTCCATCACCTATAATAACATCACCCGCAGCCTCAACAGCGATAATTTCTACAGTAGCCTGTCCTTCTCCCGTAGCTTCAAAATTTAACGTGGCAAAGACTCCATCACTACCCATATATGGTTCTGAAAGGATAAAGCAGTAGAGAAAAACATCCTCATCAAATTCTTCAGAGTCTTCCCTCTCTATACCATCCACAGTACAACCACTAATATTTCCAGAATCAAAACCTGAAAAAAGAATATTACCATCATAGACTAGATACAATTCAATACCATTGATCTCTCCACCTCCACTATCAACAACAATATCGATTGATTTACCTTCACTATCTATAACTCCACTGGTTGGGTCTAAAGAAACAGTACCTGAGGCATATACTAAACCAGAAGAAAGGAATGGGAAGAGAACAAGGAAAGAAATTATTGTTAAAGCTAACTTTTTCATAATTTTACAAAGATAATTTACCTCTCATCGAAAAATTCTCCTTATTGCTTTTACCATTATATAAGAAGATAATAGCAGAAACCAAGAGTAGTGCAAATCCTGATAATATTCCCATGTTATCTAAAATTGATGTATCTGGCAATCCTTCATCTTTAGTGGGAGATTCATGTCTAGAAGCAGAACAAGAAGTAGATTGGGTACCGGATACACATTGCCACGATGTATTACTACCCATAGAAGGGAAACTCGGATTAGCAGGATTCGCATCACCTAAAGAACAAAAACTTCCGCTAGGCCAAGAATATGTATCATAGGAGAATGTGCTGTTATGCAAAGTCCCACAACTGGGTGAAGGAGATGGATCCTCCGAAGGTGGTTCTTCTTCTGGAGTTGATTCCCTTCGTGCAATACAGGAAATAGACTGTGTACCAGATATACACTGCCAGCTCGTACTACTACCAGCTCTAGGAAAATCAGGGGTTATTGGACTAGAATTACCTGTAGAACAAAAACTTCCGCTAGGCCAACTCTGCACATTATGAGAGAATGTTCTATCATGTAGAGTCCCGCAGAATGGTCTACGAATAGGTTCATCTTCGTCGTCGTCATCATCTGGAGGAGGTCTATAATCGTCGTCGTCATCTGGAGGAGGTCTATAATCGTCGTCGTCATCTGGAGGAGGTCTATAATCGTCGTCATCTAAGGCTGCTCTATATTCCCCGCTACCACCGGGAAAAGTTGCTTCTAATCTATCATCTCTTAAAGAGAATTCCACCTCCGTTATATCTATCTCTCCCTGACCATTACCTGTTGCCCTAAAATTAACTGTAGCAAAAACATCACCCTCTCCTCTATATGTAGGTTCACTTGCATCAATAAAACAGTGTAAACTTAATAAGGATCCTGTTTGCACATCAGTAACTCTACAATTCTCTATTTCTCCTTGTCTTAAACGTACATATTCTATCTGACCAGAATAATCCAAAATAACTGCTATTCCACCAACACTCTCACCCTGTGTGTTAACAATCAGGTCGATATTCAAACCAGCAGAAGATATTGTCCCACTCGAAGGCCTTAGAATCATTGCCAAATCACTTTCAACAACATATTCTCCAACTCCACCTTCGAATTCAACCTCTAGCCTAGAATCTCTAACAGCAAAAAAAACATCTTTTGCTTCTATTCTAGCCTGTCCTCCATCTGTACCTCTAAATTTAACAGTAGCAAAAGTATCCCCACTTCCTCTGTAAGTCGTTGACTCTGGAGGTATAAAGCAGGACAAATTCACCCTATTACCGTCGCTATGCTCAACATCGCTAACTCTTGAACAATTAGGTATATCACCGTCAGTAGTGCTCACATACTCGAGAGAATCTGAATACTCCAATGTTACCTCCAAACCACTAATTTCCTCTCCATGGGTATTTATAACTAGGTCTATATCTAAACCCTCTTCTGTAATTGTTCCACTATCTGGTCTTAACTCTATCCCTATTTCTGAAACAGCAACCCCTCTATCATCAAAAGTCCCCGAAAAGACAAAATAAGAAGTCAAAACTACAACTAGAACCGAAAAAGCTATTAAACCAAACAACAAGAAACTTTTATTATTGTAACTTCTTCTCAACATGCCCTTGTAATATCAATTAACAAATATCTACAACTCTGGCAAATCTTCAATATCATCGCCAATATCTTCATCTTCCTGATCTAAAGTGTCTAAAGCTGCCTCAAAATCATCTCCCAAATCACCAACATAGGTTCTTTTTTCAGAACCTCCTTCTTCTTCAGGGAAAATTTCTGCCAATTCAACATTATCATTATCATTATCAAACACACTTTTATCTTCTGTCTCTGATTCCTCGTCCTGTAGACCAGAAACAGATTCATCAAATTGTACAGTACTAACTTTTTGTTCTGGTGTTTTACTCTTGTCTACCTCTTTCAAATTATCAAGATATTCATTAGCTTCGTCTCCATACAACTCAGCTACTTGTATAACTCTCATCGGAGCGTTACAATCCTTGCACATTTTGACTTCATCTATCTCTTCGCCACAATTAGAACAAGAATAGTGCACAACGTGAATACTAACTAAGGGCTTCATAACTTGTTTCTTTGTTTTCTTTGATTTCAAAAACAGAAAGCATAATTAAAATATACTTACAGAATAATATACTTTAATTATATAGTCAACAAACCCTATAAAAAAGGAAAACACTAGCCATACTTTGGATAGCAACATTTTTTGTATTTCTTTTCACTACCACATGGACATGGTTCATTTCGCCCGACTTTTACAGTCTTTTTAACAGGTTCCGTTCTCTTCTCTTTGTCTGGCTTCAATGCTCCATATGATTGAATTTCTTTTTTCAACGTATCCATATTAGAAACTGGTAGTTCTTCTTTTCTTACTACGCGAACTTTAAAGAATCTTGTTACAATAGAACTATCTATGTTACTCAACATCTCTTCAAACAAACGAAAACCCTCATTTTTGTACTCAACAAGTGGATCCTTTTGAGCAATATTTCTCAGTGAAATACCTTCCCGCAAATCAGTCATTGTGTCTAAATGCTGCATCCAAAATTGATCAATTGTTTGCAATACAAGATGTCTTGAAAATTCGCTGGTAGCTTTTGAACCAATGTAATGAAGATGATGGATAAAGCCTACAATAGCGAGTAAAACGTAGCTATTCAGTTGTTTGACACTGTCTTGATTTTTAGTTGCCTCTCTAAAAAATTCAATTGAATCTTTGTAACCTAGAGATTTACAAGCAATTTCTGTTAACTCTTCAGTTAACATGGACTTTAACTGAGCTACTGTTTTTCTTTCCTCAACATTATCTATCTTCATATCATCAGAAAGCTGAGCAGAAATCACAAATCGAATATTCTCAACAATCTTCTTCAAAACCCACAAACTAAGAGGATTATTTACCAACGGATATTTTTCAAAAGAATCAATTTTCCAAGTAGATTCATCTTTTAACGAAAACCTATCTAACTCATTCATAACCTTACTTGCATCAAGATTCTTAATATGTTTTTTGTTAAATTTAACAACTCCACCAGTATCTAGAGACTCAATAATGTAAAGGATCTTTCTTCTAAGCCCATAAATAATTTCTCTTTGCTGATTAAGTACGTCATCATACTCAACAAGTCTTTTTCGAATATCATAGTTACGTCCTTCTACTTTCTTTTGAGCCGACTCTATTGATTTACCTAGGACTCCAACAGAAATAGGCATGCTATCGTCCATACCTACTTTACCCATAATATTTCCAACATTATCTCCACCAAAAAGTCTCATCAACTCATCTTCAAAAGAAACATAAAATCTAGACTTACCTGGATCTCCCTGCCTACCTGAACGACCTCTCAGCTGATTATCAATACGTCTTGACTCATGTCTTTCAGAACCTATTATGAAAAGTCCACCTAACTCCTTAACACCCTCACCTAGAGCAATGTCTGTACCTCGACCAGCCATATTAGTAGCAATAGTTACTTGTCCTCTTTGACCAGCTTTAGTAACAATACTTGCTTCACTTTCATGGTGTTTTGCATTCAATACACTATGCTCTATACCTTCCTTTGAAAGCATATCAGAAAGTACTTCAGATTTTTCAACAGAAGTTGTACCAACAAGTATTGGTTGTCCTTTTGCATTATGCTCCTTAATATCCTCAACTATTGCTTGAAACTTTCCCATCTGAGTTCTAAAAACAGAATCTGGTTGGTCATCTCGGACAATTGGTTTGTTAGAAGGTATAACTACAGTATCTAATTTGTAAATTTTAGAAAATTCTTCAGCTTCCGTTAAAGCGGTTCCTGTCATACCTGCAAGATAATCATAAAGACGGAAATAATTCTGCAAAGTAATGGTTGCAAGAGTAATAGATTCCTTCTTAACTTCAACTCCTTCTTTAGCTTCAATAGCTTGATGGAGTCCTTCACTGTATCTTCGACCTTGAAGCACTCTACCAGTAAATTCATCAACTATTAGTACTTCACCATTTCGCACCATATATTCGTCATCCTTTTTGTAAAGCTCTTTAGCTTTAAGAGCATTTTCCAAATGATATGCGAATATTGCATCCTCATATACATTTTCTTTGTTCAAAAGTTTTTCAACTCGATCAATACCCTCATCGTTTAAAGAAACAGCATGAGATTTTTCGTCAACAACATAATCTCTTTCATTTTCCAGCTGACGTACTAACCCAGCAAATTGCTTGTACATTTCATTTGAATCTTCAGCTCCTTGAGAAATAATTAGGGGAGTTCTTGCCTCATCAATTAAAATTGAGTCAGCTTCGTCAACTATTGCATAATGCAGAGGTCCTTGTACCCTTTCTTTAAAACTTCTCGCCATATTATCTCGCAAATAGTCAAAACCAAATTCATTGTTAGTACCGTAAACAACATCACAAGCATATGCTTCGTGTTTTGTACATTCAATTAAATTCACACCACTCATTTGATCATATTTCATCAATCCTCTTTCTTCCATTTTCTTTTTTCTCTCAGCTATCAATTCCTTACCCTCTTTACCCTTTAACTTTGCAGCTTCATCATCGGGAATAAATTTAAATTGAACGCCCGAATTTACTACTCCAACACTAATTCCAAGAGCATTTAAAATATGACCATTCCATTCAGCATCTCTTCTAGCAAGGTAATCGTTTACTGTAACAACATGTGCTCCTTTTCCAGTTAGAGCATACATATACAAAGGTAAGTTAGCTGCAAGAGTTTTTCCTTCACCAGTAAAAAGCTCAACTATTTTGTTTTCAAAAAGAAAATATCCTGCCATTAACTGAACATCAAAATGTCTATGACCTGCAACTCTTTTTGAAGCTTCCCTAGCAACTGCAAATGCTTCTGGAAGAATTTCACGCAACTGAGCTCTCCTTTTTTCCAATTGAGAAGAGTCTTTTTCCTTAGTAGCATCAACAAGGATATCCTGCTGAGTTCTAGCCTCCTCTAAAACAACTCCTAAAGTTTTTCTAAACTTTGAAGTTTTTTCCATCAACTTTTCATCAGAGAGTTTCGATGTTTTCTCTTCTAAATCATTAATTTCTTGAATCAACGGCTCTATTTTTTTCAGTTGTTTTTCGTTTGAGTCAAAAAGACCTGAGAGGAAATTAAACATAAGTTTGATTATACAAGTTATGTAGAAAAATTTACAGAGTTGTCAGAAGATTTAAAGTTTCTTTTCACACCCCACAGCTATTCTTAAAGTAAATAACTTTTTAAAAAGAATTTTTGAAGAAATATTTACTAACAATACTCCTAATACTAGCATGTTCTACACAAACACATGCCTCTGTCGAAGGCAGAATGTTTTTGGAAGTAGAAGATGGACAGGCAAATTTAGAAAAAATCTATCAAAGAAACATCAAAGAAGAAAACATCCGAAGTGCACTTTTGTATACAGGAGAGTTTTTAAATATATCAGAAAAAGTGAAAGAAAGTTTGAGAAATGGTGAGATGATACTAGTATTAGATATTGATTTTGAGAAAGGAGTGTATCCATTTGTAAAAATACTTTACTCCTTTAACAAATTTCCCGAAATTCAATTACTTTCTCCATACGATGGCTTTTCAACAAAGAGCAATGAAATTCTTTTAGAATGGGAAGGAAAAGATAATGATGGGAAATTTTTAGAATATTTTGTTGAAATATATGAAGGTGAAAATTTAGTTGAAAAAACTTCTTGGTCTACTCAAAATTACTATGAAATTAATTTAGAAAGCGGCAAGTATTTCTGGAGAGTACATATTAGGGATAATAGTTTTTTAAATAATGTTACAGTTTCTGAAACATTTAGTTTTGAAATTTACAGAGAACCACTACTAGAGCCTGAAATTTTTTCTCCTGAGGAAGGTTTTTTAACAAATGCTATACAAATAGAACTTTTGGCTCAAACGGATGATAACACGATTAACCAAATTTTTCTAAATAATCATCTTCTAAAAGAAACAAATTTAAGTGAAATTAGTATCGAAATAGATCTTGTAAAAGAAGGGTTAAATGAGATTAAAATTGTTTCGTTGAGGGATGAAGAAAGTACTGAAACTTCTGTTACTTTCCAAACAAAATGGACTCCTCCTAGCAATCCAGATTTCGAATTTAAGCTCGAAGACAAAGAAGTCTTTCTCAGAATTAAAAATGGAGACTATACAAAAGCATACATATATATTGACGATTACTTTTTTAAGGAAACTTTCAAAACCTTCGAGTGGATTTCTCTGGGTAATGAAATCTATGGGGAAACAAATATTGGAGTAATACTTGAAGATGAGGTAGGTAACAAAACAGAAATTTTCTACAAAAAATTTGTACCTGGACATGAAGTTTTAGGAGTTGGGAGTTCTGGGGTCCAAACTCCTAATCCCTTAATTCCAAATCCGAGTGTTTGTATATACAAATACAACAGTACTCGTAAACGTTTTGAAGGAAGAATGTGTAATATTACTGCCCCACAAATTCTTAGAGTTGAGAATATCACGAGGGATAACAGGACTTACAATGTAAGACTAGCTGCAGTTTACAATCCTAATATGATAATTTGGATAAATGAATACAGGTGTACTTTACCAATAATATGTAGAGAGAAGCTTGTTAAAAGGACAAGGATGCACGCTAAACCATATACTGCGATTAATGTCCATATGAACGAAACTTTTACAAAAATAAATGAGTTTCGCAAGATAAATAAATATTTTTTTACATCTCTGCTCATTGAAAGAAGTAATCCCACTAGCAAAAGGTTAAATCTTAGATATCACATTAATCACGGATTTAGATATGATGGTAATTGGGTTAATATCAATTTCACATCACCATATTCAAGAACACGCGCAATACCGCCAGCTAGAAGAATTCCAAATAATACTTCAAGTCAAATTTTTCGCTTTCCATTTTCAAGAAATATTGGAGTTACCCAATGGCATGGATATACAGCATTTCAATCACCACATACTGGGATAGATTTTGGATCTTACAGAGAGCCTGTATACGCTGTTGGAGATGGAATTATTCGAGAAGCAAAGTGGGATGATTATGCAGGAGTTTGTCTTAGTGGTGGATATTTTGTAAGAGTTGAGCATGATAACGGTATGAATAGTGTATATCTTCATTTAGAAAATTTCAGGAAAAGTAATGGAAGAAACTGGAGAGTTGGGGAAAGGATAAGGAGGGGGGAATTGATTGGTAGAACTGGTAATACCGGAGCTTTTAATTGCCAACCGTTAGGATATCACTTGCACTTTGAACTTAGAAAGAACCATCTTCAAAGAAATCACGTAAATCCAGTTCCTTACATAAATGTAAATTGGAACAATATCCATACATTAGATCATACAAGATACCCTGGTAGATTAACTGGAAATAATCCTCATCCAACATGGTAGACATTAAAAAAACTACAATTTTAAAAATCTTCATATTTACTTCCCTACTCATCCTGCTTTTAATCTCACCCCTAATCTTTTTGAAAAGTGACGACTTACCTATTAAAGAAGAAAACATACTTTTCCATATTCATGAAACACAAAATCCAGATCAAATACTTTGGTACAAAGATGAGTTGTTTGTAAAAAAAGACAACAAAATTAAAAAGCTGGATATTGAGAAAAGGATTCTTGAAAGCTTTGAAAATATTGAAGAAAACCAAATCTTAGGAATCTACAAAGATGAACTTGTTTTAATTGAGTATGAAAATCACATCATAACTACACCGCAAGAAGATGCCACAGATATTATTGTTTTAAACCTAGAGGGAGAAGAAATTTTTTCCAAGAGTTTCCATGAGACCATAAAGCCTTTGTATATAGAAAATAACTTTTTGTTTTTAATTGATAACTATCTAAATTCCCCGCAAAGAACTTACAGAGTTGATTTCGAAAGAGGGAAGATTGAATTTTTTGAAATAAAAGAAGAATTAATTTTACAAGGAGGTGAAAGCATTGAGATTTTAGACCAGAGAAGTAATCTCCTTTTTAACATACCGAAAATGAATGATATAACGTCGTTCAGTGTTAATGAAAATTTGAATAAAGTTGCCCTAATAGATATGCAAGGGTATGTTTGGATATTTTTAAAAAACCCAGATAATTAAAAAAGCAAAAATTATTCCAAAGCACAAAAATACCTTCAAAGCTATAGACAATATTATCCCAAGAAAAGAACCTGTACCAGCTCTAATAGCATCACCCTTTTCTCTCTTTGCAACTAAATATTCCAAAGCAAAGGCTCCAAGAAATGGTCCCATTAGTAATCCCGGAAGGCTGAAAATTAAAAATCCCAAGAAGGCACCGGCTACTCCACCAAGCATACCCCATTTACCACCTCCATATTTTCTCGCAGCAAGAGGAATTACAAGATTATCAATCAGTGAGACAATTACAGCTAAAAAGAAAGTTAAAATAACAAACCAAAGAGGTATTTCAGCCAATCCACGAACTATAGCTGTTAGAAGAATACCTGCCCAAATCAACCAAACTCCAGGCAAACTTGCAAAAGTCAAAATCAAACCACCAAAAATCAACACAAAAACAACCAAGAAAAAAAACACTTCTCCAATTATTCCCCACATAAATTTTTAAAAACCTCATAAGTTATATCACCCGTCTTCTCCCAATTATACCTCAAAGACCTTTCATATCCTTTTTGAGCAACATCGTTAGTAAAATTCTCAGCTATGAAAGTCTTAAAAAGAACTTCACCAACTTGTTTTTCTCTAGTACCATCTACAAAAATCCCACCCTCTCCTACAACCTCTTTGTAAACATCACTCTCATGGACAACAACGGGAGTTTTACTTCGCATAGCTTCAACAACAGAAATTCCAAAACCCTCGTAAAGAGAGAGATGTATGAAAGCAAACGCATTTTTCAAAAGAGAATATCTTTGTTCATCTTCATAAAATCCTGTAAAAATGACTTTTTGCTGGATATCATTTTCCTCAATAAATTCAACCATTTCTTTAACTTCAGGTTTTTCCTTTTTTACAAAAGCCCCCCCTGCAATTACAAGATATGGACAATCTGAAAAAGTCATGTCTTTTTTGTCTTGAAGGTTTTTCAAAAATTCATAGTATCCCTTAACAACACCCATTGAATTCTTACTCCTGTTAATACCACCACCAAGATATATTAAATATTTTTTCTCAGAGAAATCATTTGGTAAGAGATTTGAAATATCTACTTCCTTTTCTTCAATGTCTACACCAAGATGAGAAACAAAAACCTTTTTCTCTGAATATCTTTTTAAATACCTCAAAAAATCTTTCTTAGTGACGTTAGAATTACAAAGGATTCTCTTACAAAAATATGCTTTGTACATAGTTTTCCAATATTGAAGCTTACGAATGAAATTAAAAAACTTACCTTTTTGAGAATACATATTAAAACGAACAAGATTCATGTCGTGAACAAAAAGAACTGTTGGCATTAAAAATGCTGGAAAGTTTCTCCAAAAATATGGGCAAAAATATATGCTACCTTTTTTCTTTTCCCTGCGTATAACTGGGAGAAATTGGAAGAAATACCACCAATTATTTAAAAAACCATTTGATCTGTATTTACCTACTCTAGCTACTTTGCAATTTCTAAAAGAAGGAATGTAATTATCCAATGTAGATTCCTTACCTTCAAAAAGTAAAACAGTCATTTCTAAATCTGGATATTTTTTCAAAAGAGACAACACAATATTCTTCGTATACTGACCTATACCATGAAAGGCCATTTCATCCTGTGTTGTAGTGGCGTCAATAATGATATGCATATTACAATTCTAACACTTTTATGACAAAAAGTGTTTTGTTTTTCAAAGAAACTTCTTTTTCAAGTTCTAACCAATCAACATTCCAAAACTTTTCAATATCATCGCCCTCTAAAACAACATATCCTATCCTACTAATATCATAACCTTCCACTTGCCTTCGCAATCGCTCTTCATTTCTGTACACAAATTGATAAGTGTTGGCGTTACCAAGGTTTTGCAAATGCTCCTTCCTTGGAACCCACTCCTTAAGCTCCCATCTAAATTCTGGTTCAAAATCCGTATCTTTTCGATAGACCAAGGGTAGTAAATCCCAACCAGGATCACTAAGTAAAATATTTTCATCTTTTTCAAAATACTCCATCACTTCAACAACCTCATAATCTCTTCCCCAGTTAATATACTGATATATCTGCCCTCTTGCATAAAAGAAATACATAACTACAGAAAATGAAAATATGGACACTGTGAGTATTAAAAGAGTTTTTAACAAATATCTTTTCTTTTCAAGAAAGAGATATGCAAAATACAAACCAAAAATCGTTAAATTCAAAAGTACTTTTTGCCAAACATACTCTTCTTCAAAAAACATACCTGCTGTTGTTAAAGCAAAAGTTGCAAGTAGTATTGTTAAAAATCCTTTCCTTTGATTTACCATGTCTCGTAAGAAATAAAGGGAAAAGACAAAAACAATTGGAGCTATTGGAAAAATATATCTTGTAAAAGAAGACTTTATTACAAAAATCAAAAAGTAAAAGAAAAGCATAAAAGTAAATGCCATCAAATCATACCTCTTTTGCTTTTTAAATTTAGAAAGAAGTAAAAGACTAGTGAAAAAAGCAGGGAAGAAAATTACTTTAGGGATTGAAAGAAAAGAGAAGCTGTATGGATAGAGGAGTTTACCTATGTAAAGAAGTATTGTATTAAAAAAGTTTGTTAAAAAAGAAGGTTCTTCTACCTCAGTTGGTGTTTCAATTGTTGGGATTTGTTTTTGTTGCTCTGAGCTTAAATTAGCAGTAGCTATTTCAGGTTCAAAATGTCTCAGATGATACTCCACTCCAGTTTCTGTAACTCCAAGAGTTGAGAGTAAAAAAGTATTTAAAGGTATTAGAGTTGTAAAAGTCATTAGTAAAATTAAAACAAGGGAAGGTAAAAAAGTTTTTACGTTTTCCAAAATAATGTTTTTCCAATTACCCCACTCAGAAAAGAAAATGTAAAGTAAAATCCCTGGAGCAACCATCATCATTACATATTCCTTTGCATCCAAAAGAAGGAGTAGTGAAAGTCCAAGAAGCCAACGTGATTTTTTGAAAACAATGCAATACATAACAAGAAGAAGACAAAGAAGTGCTGGAGTTTCCCTCATGTATGTTGGATATGCGAGTATGAATTGGAAGTTTGTGAAGAGTAAAATGGTTCCAGCTAGAGCCCAGAGGTTTGAAGAAAAAAGTTTTTTCAAAATTACATAGAAAAGATAGAGGGAGATAATTCCAAGGAGTATATTCCAAGCACTTGCGACTATTAATGAGGGACCTGTTATGAAGAAAAGAATGGCAACAGGTAATTTAAAAAGGAATCCATGTATTCCAACAGCATAATTTCCAATCCACTGACCACTTCTCAAAACCTCAGTCATTATCATTGTTTCTCGAAGATAGAGGTCATCGTCTAGGGTTGCGTTTTTGAAAAACAACATTGATATTCCAAAAACAAAAACCAGAATTAAAAAAATCCAAATTCCTTTTTTTTCTAAAAATTCTCTCATTCAAAATCAACTTTAAATAAATATACTTTTTTGTTTTGAAGCTCTTGAACTTTTTGTTCAACTAAAACTGGCTCTTCTTTAAAAAAATCTAGTAGTTTCCAATCCATCGCCCAATTTAAATATTCATATTCAAAAAGCTCCTCATCTATCGTTGGTTCAACAAAAACAACATACTTTATTTCATTTTCATAAAAATATTCTCGAAACAATTCCATGTCTTTATGAAAATCATTGTAAAGATATTGATCCCCATGTACTTTAAGTAAATCTTTCTTTGGCACAAACTCTGCTAATTCCCACTTCCATTCCGGCTGGGCATAGGTAAGTTCCATTTTTGTTTTCATTAAATCAGAAGACTTTGTGTTATTAATCCAAAATTTTTCATTCTCCGGAACGATTTCGATAATTTCTTTAATTTCACGATTTTCTCCAAAAAGAATATAATTCCCCATTTGGCCCTGTGTCATGTAAAAGAGAAGACTCGTGCCTAACATTGCAAGTATGCAGAAAACTATTGTCATTTTTTGTAATAAAAGATAAAAATATTTTGAAAAAGCAAATGGTTTTAAAACAGAGACAGCAATACAAGCAAACAAGAAAGTTTCGATAATTATCTTATGAATCAAATAGGATGCTTCGAAATAAAACCCAAAAGACATAAAAAGAAAAGTCGCAATTAAAACTCTAATTAATTCTTTTTTGTCCTCAAATGGATAGTGAATAAATTGAACAAAGTAAATAGCAATTAGTGGTACTATTGGAAGGAGATATCTACCATGGGAAACTCTAAGTAAATATATTGCTAAGTATGTAAAAAATAATATCGATAATATCTTTTTCAAACCCTTACCCTTTTCTCTTAAACTTCTAAAGGCCATATATACCGCTGGGAGCATAATAACTTTTGGAACAGAAAGAAAAGAGAATGTTCTTGGGTACAAAAGCTTACCTATGTAAGAAAGGATAGCATTTAAAAAATTTAGAACAAATTGCAAAACTATATGCATATCCTCAGTAACAACAAATTGAAAAATAGTTTTTACTTCTTCATCTTTGATTAAATTCATTGCTACTGTATCAGTAGAAAAATGCATAGCTACATATGTTGTCCCTGTTTCAATTAAACCAATCGTTGAAGCTATAAACATATTCACTGGAATTACCGAAGTAGTAAACATAAGAGCAATATAAATTAAGGACAATCCATAAAGTTGAATTGACTCAAGAAATATATTTTTAAAATCTCTAGCTTTAAAGTACTTAACCACTATCCAAATGAAATATCCAAGACCAAACATAAAGAAGAGATATTCTTTTGCATCAAGAAGTAGTAAAAATATTAAACCTAAAATCCAAGGTTTCCAATTTTTGAAAATTCCATAGAGCAAAATACTAACAACAAAAAGCGAAGGCATCTCTCGCAGATAGGTAGGCGTTGTTAAAATGAAATGGAAGTTTGCCATAAAAAGTCCAAGAGCTAATATTGCATTGAATCTCCAACCAAAAGCTTCCTTAAGGAATTTGTAAAAAAAGAAAAGAGCCAAGCAAGCAAGTAAAATATTGTAAAAAGTTACTACAAAAACAGAAGGACCAGTAAACATGAATACTATTGCTGGAGGAAGTTTAAAAAGAAAACCATGAAGACCAACAGCGTAATCACCGAACCAAATACCATTTTTTAAAAGTTCAGACATTAGAAATGTCTCATGGAGATATATTGCTTCATCTTTAATTACATCTCTAAAAGTTGAGAATACAAGTGAACCTACAAGAAAAAGAAATATTAAAGCATAAAACAAAATATCTACATTGAATTTTTTAAAGAAGTTTCCCATCTGATTATTTTTTTAAATTTGAATCTTCACAAAACTTGTAGCCCATTAAAAGAAGTATTATATACAAAAATGATAATGAAAAAGAATAAATTGCAATAGCTACGTACTGGTCAAAAAATCTGTAGCCAACATAAAAAGAAGCTACTATAACGCCAAAGGATACTACTTCCCAAGCTAATTTGTAAATCTGTTTACCTGTTAGATAGAAAATTGAACTCACAGGAGCTATGGAAAATCTTAAGAAAAAGAGTAGAGTCATTATTCGGATATATTCACCTGCTGGTTCCCATTCTTGTCCAAAAACAAATGGGACTATTGCTGGAGCAAAAAAGAAGAGTAAAGTAAAAGGTAAGAAAGAAAATATGAATAATTTTTGAAATGTTTTTATATAAACTTCTCTACAACTTTTAGTTTCTCTATAATCACTACTTGCTTTCTCCCTAAAAACATCTGATATAGAGGATGAAATTAAAGTTATCGGCGAAGCTAAAACCCTTTGAGTTAGAGAGAAGTAACCCAAAATCGCCCCTCCAAAAAAGTTATTTATTAATAAATTCGGCATTTCTTTTGAAAAAGCATGCAAAGTATCTGCTGGTAACGAATACATAGGAAATTTTTTGTAGGTATTTGCTGATTTAATAAGGCTTCTCTTATTAACTGATATTCTAAAATTCACAAAGGCTTTGTTTCGAATTAACAACATTGTTAAAAATGAAATACCAGCTAAGTAACCTATCACATGGCCTAGAATTAAACCCAAACCTCCAATTGCTAAAAATGCAAATCCTATTTTTAGAAATGAAATAAAGGTATATTGAAAAATCAAATTCCCAGACAAAAGCTTAAATTTCTTTTTTCTTAGACCCAAGTAATAAAGAGGTTCGAATGCTCCAATGACAAATGTACCCAAAGGAAGTAAATACAAAGCCATCGGGGTAGATTGTAAATTGAATAATGAGAGTAATGGTTCTCTAAAAATTAAAACTACAATAAAAAGGAAAGTACAAAAAGCAAAGTTAATGAGGTTAGAAAGAGCAAATAAATTAAACACATTTGCATTTTTTTTAGGCAACATTATCGCAAGATTGTATCTACCGTTAGCAAGCAAAGATAGAATTGCTGTGATTGCAACAAAAATTGCAAAAAGTCCAAACTCTGCAGGAGAATAAAGCCTTGTTAATAATGGTGTGAGAAGAATTGGAATTGTTTGACCAATAATTCTACCAGTCGCCATAGTAAAAAAATCACCTTTATATGATCCTTCTGGAAAATGCCTGTTTTTTAAATTGTGGTAAGTTTCTAAAGGCACAGTAATTTCTTATATATATTAATTATTTTACTTGTCGTATTAGTCCAAGAAAACTGTTTCGAATATCCAGCTATTTTATCCGTATCCCAATCTTTTTCCAAGCCCCAAAGTATATTTTCTGCAAGCTCTTTTGCATTTCCAGGCTCAGATAATTTACCATAGTCATCAGAGATTACAACATCTGGAGCAGAACCAACTTTTGTACCAACAAATGGTCTACCACAAGCCAAGGATTCGAACATAACAACAGGACCTGTTTCAAAAAGACTCGGAGATACAAAAAAATCACAAACTCCATACCAATCCTTTAATTCTTGATGAGGTTTCCTACCAAGAAGTTTTACATTTCTCTCAATACCATATTTTTTAATCAAGCCACTAATTCTTTTTTCTTCTGTTCCAGCCCCTATATGTATACAAAGAAAATCTTTTTTCTTCTCAGAAACAATTTTCAAAGCCTCTACAAGGACATCATATCCCTTTACCTTTTCTAAATTACCAATTGTTAAAATAATTTTTTTGTTTTTTGGAAAAGCTAATTTATTTCTAGCTTCTTGTTTGTTTACCTTTGAAAAAAACTCTTCTTTAAAACCATTAAAAAAAACTTTTACTTCTTTTTTAACATCCAGTTTTTTTATAAAGCCCTTAGCAAAATTACTAACCGTCAATAATTCATCAGCACTATTTAAAACTTTGGTAATTCTCTCCCTCCAAGCATCATTTCTAAAAGGCATATCGTAAACATCATAACCATGCCCTGTTATTACAAGAGGCTTTTTGTATTCCTCTTTTACTTTCATCCCCGCATATCCAGCAGACCATGCAAAATGTGCATGTATTAAATCAAATTTAATGTTTTTCTTTTTTAAAATTTTCAAAACCTTTCTTGCATGTTGAGGACCTACAAATTTGTAAAAAAAACTAAAAGGTAAATACCAAAGAGGTACTAAAATAACTTCAACATTTTCTGGTTTGTTTGTTAAATCAATGGAATATCTTTTACTGTATTTTTTTCTGGATTTAAAAATCGAAAGAGGGATGTAATTACCAAGTTCAGATATTGGTTGATAGCGAACAAGTACGTAGATTTTTTTGAAATCTTTTGCAAGAATTTCAACAGGATCCTTTATGAATGTATTGTATGTATGACTTAAAACTAAAAGTTTTTTTTCTTTAGACATATTATTTAACTTCTTTTTCTAAATAATCTACCCACCACTCATTAATATCTATTTTGTCTTCTAAAAGCTTTTTTAATTTTTTATGACCTAACTCTCTCAAATCCTTTTTTTCTAAAAGTTCCTTACTCTTCTTAATGGTTTTTTCTAACATATTCTCCCTGTCATCTATTTGATAGAGAAGTTCGTAAACTTTCTCCATTTCATCGCCTGCTCCAGAAGTTAATTCACTTGAAAAGATTGCGTGAACACCCATCACATTACATTCAAAGGCCATTGTAAGGCCATCTCCTACAAAAAGTTGAGCAAAAGACATAATGCTGTGTAGTTTTTTGTGAGGTACTTTAATTTTGTATTTATCAAATTCTTTTGGTAGTTCTTCTTCTGAAGAAAGTAAAACTTTTCCATATTTTTCTAAATGTTTTATCAATTTCATCTTGTCTTCATTTGAAAAACCCTTGTAACCTAAATCATGGCTTGCGTTCCAAGCAACGAATCGAAGGAATGTGAATTTTTCTCCCTCTTTTAAACCTACAAGCTTTAAATCTTTTGGATTTGGTTTGAAATAGTTGGGATGTAAGTAAAAAAGTTCTTTGAATGTTTCTACTCTCATCTGAACTTTACCCAAATTTTTTCTGTAGAGCATAGGGGTTAGGATTTTGTAAGAGAGTTTTTTTGAAAACCAAAGAGATTCCACTGACCTTTCTGTGTCACAATATGCTATGTTCTTTTTTCGATGTAAAAAAGATGCTATTGCCATCATTGGTGATGGTCTACCAATATATACATCTGCTTTGTATTTAATTCCGTAGTAGAGATGTTTTAGTGTTGAAGTTAGGACAATGAATGCTTTGTCTAATTTTCCTTTTCCTGTGGTATTTCCAATTACAATATATTCAATTCCATATTCATCTAGTATTTCCCAGTTTCTGTCTTTTTTAATAACTAAAACAATTACATTGTGTCCTCTTTTTTTCAAAAGTTTGATGATGTTATTAAACTGGTGGGCCCATGCTGGATGGGAAATTGATATGAGAACGTTCATTAAAATACCCCTTAATATTATTTAGTTTTTTTCTTACCGTAAAGATTTTTCTTACTGTAATACAAAATTTTCTCTTGGTTGTTCAATATTCTTCCCAACATATCAGACAAAGCACCAAAAAGTAATACGAAAACACCAAAAGTAAATAGATAGAGTCCAGTAAAGCCTACAAATTTGTAAGGAAAAAACACACCTGTACTTAGCCAATGAATACCAACAAAAAACAAACATCCAAGACCCAAAACTATTGGAGTTAAAGCCAAAAGACCAAAAAATTTCATTGGTGCAAAGTCCTTAAAAACTCTGACTATGTTAAATCCTGAAGTGAAGATATATGAAAAAATATTACTTACAACTCTTGATTTCCTCCCTTTAAAATATTTAATAGTTACCGGAACCTGCTTAATATTGAAATCTTTGGATGCTAGTATTTGAAAAGCCTCCTGGGTATATGTAAACTTTCCATTAATATTCATACTAAGTAAAGCCTCCCTATTGTAAGCCCTAAAACCGCAAGTAACATCAGCGAATCTTTTGCTTGATAATTTACTTACGATGTATGCCCCTACTTTGTTACCCAAATATTTACCAAGAGGCATGTGCTCTGGTCTATTATTACCTGAAAATCTATTCGCAGCCACAAACTCTGCCTCACCTTTCAAAATTGGTTTTACAAGAAGAGGTATTTCCTCTGGGACAAACTGTAAATCCCCATCAATATTTACTGCAACATCTGCACCCATTTCTAAAACTTTATCTACTGCAAGTTGGAAAGAGTATGCCAATTTTTTTTGTTTCCCATTTGAAAAGACAATAGCACCATGCTCTTTTGCAATTTTTGCAGTATTGTCTGTACTACCATCATCAACAACAACCTTCACTATTTCATCAATTCCTTCTATTCTTTCCGGGACTCTGTCCAAAAGTTCACCAATCGTTTGTTCTTCATTAAGGCAGATTGAAAATACAACTAGTTTCATTTTAAAAAGCCTAAATTTAACTACC
>SLSN01000022.1 GCA_007130415.1 Patescibacteria group bacterium | reverse complement strand
GTTATGACTACAACGATTTTTTTGATTTTAGGTATGCATATCTTCCAATCAATGACGATGTTTGTAGATCGATTAAAAGATTTTGAATCTGCAACTCTTTTTTACATGTATAACCCAGAGGAGATTCTTAAAACAGCTCAGTTAGATTTAAACCATATTTTGATTTTCTTACTAATTTTCTTTGTAGGATTAATTTCTTCTATGGTTATTTTTCAGAAGAAGGATATAGCTTAATTATTTAAAACGTTATTTATTCCCTAACACCCTTTTTAATATTTTTTGAACCTTTTCATCTGGAATGCGTTCGGAATTAAATCTTGTTTTTAACAAAGTAGTAACATTTTCATAAGTTCTAGAGAGTAATTTCAAACTATGGTATAACTCAATCTCTCCTTGTTTGTCCTGTGCATTGCGTTGAAAACCTCTAATTAAGTCATAAACTACGTGGGGTTCACAAATGGGTAAGTGTTTCCCATCATTTATTGCAATATATGCTTCAATATTTTTTTTGTTTTTTAAAACAGCACCTACAAACCGATGCATACCATCAATAATTTTGTAAAAACCATTTTCATCTGGACCACGTACTAACAAAGGATCGTTAGTAAAAGAAGTTTCTTTTAAAAATCTCTCCTTTATCTTTTCATCTTTCTCAACTAATTCCTTAAATTTTTCAACCTTTCTCTCACACTTATCTATTAATATCTTGTTCCACTCTACACCGGTTCCTGTAAAGAGAATTTTTTCAACAGGGATTACAACCTTTTTGTATTTAATATTTGGATTTGCTAAATAGTCTCCTAACCAGTTCAAGTTTATACCCGCATAGACTAAAATTTTATTTCGAGGAGTTAAAAACTTTTCTGTTCTTTTAACTTCATGGTTAGAGAGATCTTTTATATATTTTTCAAATTTTGACATATTTTTATTATATCAAATTGTAAAGTGGGAATTAAACAATCAAATTTCACCAAGACTTCACCTTTCAAAGTATATATTAAAAACATATTTAAATTGTAATATATATTTTTATGCAAAAATCAAAAAAGATCTTTGTTTTTACTGCTGTTGCAGTCGCTTTAACAGCATTTGCTGGAGGAGTGTATGCACAGACTGAGAAGGATTCTTCTCTTAGCCTTCCTTTCGTAGACAAGCTAGCAGAAAGGCTAGATATGGATGAGGAAGAATTAAATGTTCTTGTTGGGGAAGTAAAAGAAGAACATAGAGCAGAAATGCATAATCAGAGAACAGTAAGAGTTCAAGAGGCCTTTGAAGAAGGTAAGCTTAGTGAAAGACAGATGCAAATTTTGCAAGCAAGAGAAGAACATAGAGGGTTCGGACAGAGTCGACAACAGGGTGAGATGCTTGAGATTCTTAATGAGCAGGGACTCGAGGTAACTCATGAAGAAATGCAAGAACTTTCTGGCTTAATGCAAGAGCTAGGTATTGGGGGTAAAATGCAGGGAAGAAATAGATAATTTCTTGTCAAACTATTGAAGGGCGATCATTGTCGCCCTTCAGTGTATAATTGAGCATGAAGATATTAATAGTAGAAGATGACAGAAATTTAAGAGAATTACTCAGTAATTTTTTTTTAAGTAAGAAGTATGTTGTTGAGGAAGCTAGGGATGGTGCAGAGGCTTTAAAGTTAATTTTCACGAATGAATATGATTGTATTCTTCTTGACCTAAACCTTCCTTTAGTTGATGGTGTAAAAGTAGCCAAAGAAGTTCGAAAAAGAGAAATGGATCTCCCAATAGTTATGTTAACTGCAAGGTCAGAGATATATAATAAGTTGGAGGGTTTTGACACTGGAGCAGATGATTACATTACAAAACCTTTTGATATGAAGGAGGTTTTAGCTAGAGTAAATGCTGTCATTAGAAGATATAGTAACAATAAACAAAACGTTTTAGAGTTTAACAAGATGAGTGTTTGCCCAGAGAGTAATAAATTGGTGGCTAAAAATGGAAAAGAAATTTTGCTTAGTAACAAAGAGATGGGGATTTTAGAATATTTAATTCGTAATAAAAATAAAATAATTTCTGCAGAAGAGCTTTTGGAACATGTTTGGGATAGGGAAATAGATGTTTTTTCAGATACCGTGAAAACACATATGAAGACCTTAAGAAAAAAAATAGACTCCGAGAAAAAAGGGATTAAAACAATTAGAGGGAAGGGATATATTTATGAAAATACATAAAACCTTAAAATTTAAACTTACTTTTTGGTATTCATTATTACTTTCAATCTTTTGTATTTTTTTTGTAGTCAGTATTAATATCTGGTTAACGAACTATATGGAGCAACCATTAGATGATGACGGTAGACGAGGTATGTTTCATTTAGATCGACCAAGGTGGGGGTCTCTTCAACAGGAAGAAAGAGAATTAATTCGAGAATCCAGGATGAAGGACCTTGAAAATATTCGTGTTGTTTCAACCTATTCCATTTTTCCTTTAATTTTGCTTAGTTTTATTGGAGGATATTTTCTTGCAACTGTAATGTTAAAACCTTTGGAGAAATTAAATTCTGAAATTAGAAAAAAGGAAGCAGATAATCTTGGCAATCCAATAGATTTTATTGATAATGGAGATGAAATTTCTGAGTTGATAAAGAGTTTTAATGCTATGGTTTTAAAACTGTCAAAAGCTTTTGAATCTCAAAAACAATTTGTAGAAAATGCTTCTCATGAAATTAAAACACCCCTTACAATTATTCAAGCAAATTTAGATACAGTATTAGAAAACAAAAAAGTTTCGAAAGAGGAATTAGAAAAACTTTTGAATAGTTCAAAAAAACAAATATTTTTAATGGATAATTTAACTGAGGACTTACTTTTGCTTTCACATATGACTTCTAACGTTGATTTTAAGAAAGAGAAGATAGAAGTAGAAGAATTAATTAACAGTGTTATTAATTTATTCGAAGGGAATTCAAAGAAAAAAGATATGAGTATTGCCTTTAAAAATCAATCAAAGAGTGTAAAGATTAAGGGTAACAAGGTGTTATTAGAAAGGGCGTTAAAGAATATTATTGAAAATAGTATTAAATATTCAGGTGGTGATAGGGTTAATATTTTTTCACAGATAAAAGGAAAAGATTTATTTGTTAATATCTCAGATAATGGAAAAGGTATTGCCAAGGAAGAAAAAGATAAAATTTTTGAAAGATTTTATAGAATAGATAAAGGGAGATCTAGGAAAGAAGGCGGTAGTGGGTTGGGCCTTGCTATAACTAAAGAGATAATTGAAAGACACAAAGGCAGTGTTTCTTTAGACTCAAAATATCGTAACGGCGCGAAATTTATTGTTAAGTTACCTTTGATTTAATATTTTCTTTAAGCTTTTGATATAATAAAATTGTCTATATAAAATAAAAGGTAGAGAACAATGAATGCTATAGGTAGGATAATAACAGGACTAATAATTATAATCTTGTCGATTCTTTTTATTATATTCTTTGGCTTTTTAAGTTGGGGAGGTATTGATTACACAAATATAGTATTAGGAATATTCTTTTTAGTTGTTGGTTTTTTAATCCTTTTTAATAAAAAGGAAGATGATATTGAAAAAATTAAAAAGCGTAAATAATTTTATTTTTAAAAAACATGAAAGACATAATTGTTACAACCGGAACTGATGTTCCTGAAAAAAACATTGTTGAAATTCTTGGAGTTGTTAAGGGAAGTACCGTAAGAGCAAGGAATGTTGGTAGAGATATTGGAGCAAGTCTTAAGAGTATTGTTGGTGGGGAAGTAAAAACATATACAGAGATGAGTAAAGATGCAAGAGAAGAAGCATATAATAGGATGGTTAATGAAGCTATTGATATGGGTGCTGACGCTGTCATAGGGATGAGGTTTACAACTTCTATGGTAATGACTGGAGCTTCAGAAATGCTTGCTTATGGAACTGCAGTGAAGGTTAAGTAGTAGAATGAAAAGGGCAATTTTTTTAGACAGAGACGGTACGTTAATCGAAGATAAGGGGTATGAACACAAGGTAGAGAGTATGAAAATATATCCTGGAGTTATTGAAGGACTGAAATTATTACAAAAAGATTATTTGTTTTTCATAATAACTAATCAATCAGGAATAGGTAAAGGATATTACACGGTTAAGGATTTTCATCAATTTAACGGCCATCTATTAAAAAAACTTAATGCAAATGGAGTAGAAATTGAAAGAACATATTTTTGCCCACATATTGGAGGGTGTGATTGTAAAAAACCAAGCACAAAATTCGTAGAAGAGATAGTTTCTGATTATGAGATTGATTTAAAAGAATCTTGGGTGATAGGAGATCATCCTTGCGATGTTGCGATGGGAATAAAAGCAGGATGTAAAACAGCATATCTTCTTAGTGGACATGGTGTAAAGCATTTAGATGAGCTTAAAGAGAGTAATATTGAAGCTACAATAGTAAGTGAAAAATTTTTAGATGTAGCGAAGAAAATAAGTTTGTCATAAACATTTTCCCTTTTTTCATGGTAAAATTAAAAAATTAGATTTTTTAAAAAAGTTATGTATAAAAAAATAACAATTATTTTTTTAATTTTGTTCTCTTTCATATTTTTTGGATGTGGTCTTTTTGAAAACGAAAGTGATGCAGAAAAATTAATGAAATATGTAGACTGTGATGAATTTTATGTGGGATCATATGGGGGATGGATACAAATGGACCCATTAGATTCTGAACTCTTAAAAGGATATGAGAATGCTAGGAGACTAGGTTACGGTACTGATATACCATTTCAAGATTTGTATAAAAGGCAACCTCTTTTTATTTTTGTAGATAAAGACAGAAATATTACAATAAATGATGATTTAAAAGGTAAAGTTAATACAGATGGAAGTTTTGAAATTGAAAATCAAAATGTTAGATTCTCAGGGCAATTTTCTGTAGACAAAGACACTTTAAATGTAAGTGCAGCTGGTACTTCGGAGAATCTAATCTCTGTTGGACATTTCAGTTTACCATCTAGCTTTTGGAGAGCATCTTATTTTGAGATTAGCATGGAATGCTATATAGCAGAAGAAATAGTGTATGACTTCTCAGATGAAGAGGATGTACAAAAGGGGATAGATTCTAAAGAGAATGTTGTTAAGATAACAGATGGAAAAAAAGAAATTCTCTTAAAACCAAATACACAAATTAAATATCACAAAACAGGAGAAGATGCTATGATGAGTGATTTCAGAGGTCAACTGCGTGCCAAAACAGACCAAATTCCTGAAGGAGCTAAGTTTGAAGTTTCGACAATAGTGGCTATTATTGGTGTAAGAGGAACAACGTTCTCAATTAATACAACAGCAGAACGAACAATTGTATTTGTAGAAGAAGGAGAAGTTGAAGTAACGAGCATTGATGGTAAGGAAAAAATAAGTTTAACAGATGGTGATATGGTAATAATTTTTGACGACGAATTTCCTGAAGAACCATTTAATCTATACAAAGAAAAAAGTTTTTTGGAAAAAATAGGAATTAATCTTTTTTAATGGCTCCCTTTACTGGACAAGTTCAGAACTGTTGATTGGAAAAAATTTAAATTAGATTTCGAAGTGTTTTTGGATACATATTATGGAGAAGAAGTTTTTCATAACTTATAGACTGGTAG
>SLSN01000028.1 GCA_007130415.1 Patescibacteria group bacterium | reverse complement strand
ATAGAGCATGAAGGTAAAAGAAGGTTTTCTTTTGTAGAGGAAGAAGGTGATATTATAATGGGTCTTTCTGATGAAGAATATTCTCTTTTTACTAATTACTTGATACCTGTTGGACATTTCTACTGGATAGAGAACTCCATAGAGAGAGAGGAGATAGCAGAAAAGGAGGTTGTAGTTGATGAGGGTAATGCAGATTTTGTTAAAGCTGTTTTGGAAAAATATCTTGAAATAACACCTAATGTAATAGAAGAGGAAGACGTTCTTTCATACCTCAAAGAAAATGAAGGGACAGCTATCTCATTTGTAACTTTAGAAAATCTTAATCACGAATACCAAGTCCTTTATTTAGAGGGTGAATACTTCCTTGATAGTTTTGATGGGGGTATAGAATTTCACATTGGTGTTGATGAGAGCTTTGCGCCTGAATTTCTAACTGAGATTATAATAACAAATTCTCAAGATTTGTATGGAGATCTAGATAAAGATGAAATCCTCAAAATTAATATGTCTGGTGTTACAGCAATAAGTAGAAATCTTGCTTTTAAAATAGAAGAGGCAGGTAATCCAGCATATCCGGCTGAATTCATAGCAGACTTTTTGGGTGATGCTGACTTAGTTCACACTTCAAACGAAGTATCATTTGTCCCTGATTGTCAACCAGAACGTAGTATGAGATTTTGTTCTCACCCTGATTATATTCAAACTCTTGAGGCAATAAATGCAAATGTCATTGAATTAACAGGAAATCATAATAATGATTTTGGTGCTCAATATAATACGCAAACTATAGAAATGTACAAGGAAAGAGGTTGGGGATACTATGGAGGAGGACTTAATAAAGAAGATGCTAGGCAACCTCACGTAGAAGAGCTTAAAGACTCAAAAATAGCATTCATAGGTTACAACTACTACGATAGTATACACAATAATGTTTTTAATTTAGCTGGGGAGGATCGAGCAGGTGCAAATTCTTTTTCTTTTGAAAAAATGGAAAATGATATTAAGAAAGCAAAAGAAGAAGGAGCTTTTACAATAGTTACGTTTCAATTTCAAGAATGTTGGTCATATCCTCCAGAGGATGTAATCTACCCCCCTTGTTACAAACCTCTTTCAAATCCAGATCAAAGGGAAGTATTTAGAGCGGCTATTGATTATGGAGCAGATATTGTAATTGGCTCTCAAGCACATCAACCTCAAACTTATGAAATTTATGAAGAAAATCCAATTTTCTATGGAACAGGTAATATCTTTTTTGATCAAACTCCTTGGATTGGTACCAGGCAGGGTATGATACTCAGTCACTATGTTTATGAAAACAGACTCCTCCAGTCAAAGATAACGACAACTCTTTATGACGATGATATGAGACCCTATGTTACGGAAGGTGATGATAGAGAGTTGCTTCTAGAGCTTCTCAGAGACGCTAGGGATTGAGAAACCCACCAACCTATAGTATAATGGGTCGTTCTTTACAATCTAGAAAAGGTGGGAGAGAAAAATGGAGAAATTCTTTGCAAAGTTTGGCTTTATGATATTTGTTTTTGGTTTTTTAGGCGGTATGCTTTTACTTTTGTATGCAGTATATTCATGGTTCTTTTAAAGAAAGGAGGAAAGTAAAATGATTGAAGAAGGAAGAACGATTTTTTATATCCTAACAGGTGTAGCAGCGATTTTGATTGGTTTGTTAGTGATTTTATCTTTTTTCTCGTTGAAGTTTTTCCTCATTGGGATTCTCCCCTTTATTTTCTATTAATCCCTACCTTTTCATAGCAGCTCCTTCGTAAATTCGCTAAAAGCGAACGTATTTATATACGAACGAAGGTGCTGCTACCAATTTTTTCAAAAGCTATTCTTGATTTTGTTCTTTTCTGTTATACTTTTTTAAGAGAGAATAAATAATTTTTTTTAAATCTTTTTTATGCCCCAAGCAAGAGGAGAAGAATTTTTCGAAGTTGATCTTTCTGAGGGAAGAGATGAGCCTCGAAAAAAGGACTTGGACAATTTAATTGAGTATGATTTTACCAAAGAAAGGCTTTCGTTTGAGGAAAAAATTGAAGCCTGTGAAGAAAGTTTGACTCAATTAATGGACGAACATAAGGTATATTCATTTATGGAAAGGCGCAACTTGCTTTCGGATGATGTAGACATTACGGAGGCGGATTTTGTTAAGAGCCAAAGAAAGATAGAGAAGGAGTATGTTGAATTGGTTTGCAAAGCAAGTAATGATCAATACAGATGGTGGGTTAACCACACTCTTGATACTTTGTTAGAAGAGTGTAAGCTTTCTGCTGATCCAAATGATATGTTTGAGAAAATAAGGTTGTTTAAGGAAGTGAGGGAGGAGAGAATAGAAAGAGCAGAAGTTTCTGAAGAGCACTAAGTATTGTATTTTTTAGATTTAACCTGATGAGGAAATTAATAAAGCTAGTATTCTCCGTTTTTTTCATCGCTTTTCTCCTCTCTCCCTTTTTCATAGGAGATCATGGTGCAAATCCAGAGGAATATGCTTCTAAGTTTGAAATTGAAAACGGAAGTTTTTTAGAAATTGATGGGCACAAAACTTTTTACATAGATTTTAATTCTCAGTCAGAAGATACTATTCTGCTTTTGCATGGTTTCGGTGGTTCTGCTACTAATTGGCTCGAAGCTATACCTCCCCTCTCAGAAGAAGGATACAGAGTAGTAGCAGTTGATTTAAAAGGTTTTGGTTTTTCAGAAAAAAGAGTAGATGAAGATTATTCACACCCATCACAAGTTGATTTTTTAGATTCTTTTGTTGAGAATTTGGAATTAAAAAACATCACCCTTGTAGGGCATAGTCTGGGTGGTAATGTTGCTACAATGTATTACCAAGAATATCCAGAAAAGGTCGAAAAATTAGTTTTAGTCTCTTCTGCATTAATGGAGCAGAAAGATGAAGACACACTGCGTACCAATGCCTTAAAAATTTTAGATTACCCCATACTTCGGGAGTATGTAAGAATTGTTCTCAAGTTTTCTTTTGATGATGGTCGGGTGAACCATCTTCTTGGTAGCGCTGTCTATGATTTTGAAAACACGAATCTTCAAGAACCACTCTTTCTTGACCCTACAATGTTTCTTGGCTGGGAATATGTTGCAATCAAAATGTCCTCCTCCTCATATTTAAATGTTTTGCAAGATGATGTCTCAAGCATTAATGTACCAGTTTTAATAATTTGGGGTGAAGAAGACACCTGGGTGCCTGTGAGTAGAGGAGAATCTTTAGATGGGAGGATTGAAGATAGCTCATTAGAATTAATTGAGAATGTGGGGCATTTGCCAATGTTGGAAAAGCCCGAAGAGTTTGTAAATATTTTGATAGATAATATTTGAGAGAAAAAATATGGCTGAAGAAATAAAAGAATTTGAAATTCAAGAGGATGCAAATGAAGACAAAGAAGGACGTTTGGAAGAATTGCTTGAAAAGCATTGGGAAATAAAGGAGTCAGGCAGGAAAAGTTTTACAAGGGAGGAGATTGCTGAAAAAGATCAGTTAAAGTTTCTTTTGTATGATGAGAAAGAAATGACTGATTCTGAGATGGCTGATTTTTTAGACTTAGAGCCCTGCACCATCCTTCATTTTAGAAGAAAATATGCCCTCCCATCTAATTCCCCTAGGAATAGAAAAGTAAGTATTAACGAGCGAAAACATAACTATCCCACTACAAAAAAAGAAAGGAAGTTAATTCAGAAATTTATGGTGGCTTTTTTGAGAGAAGTGGATGAAGATAAGTATACGAGGACGGGATATAATATTAAGGGTATGAAGATAAAAACAGATAATTAGACAAGGTAACCCTGATAATATTGACTTTGTTTTTTTCTTCAACCATAATGAATTAATAAACATTATTATTTTTAACTTTTCTGTAAAATGGAATCACCTGTATTACTAGTGAGAGCTCATTTAAAGGGGACCTACCTTTTTCTAACAGTGCTTTTTCTAGGGCTCATATATTTTGTTTCTGGTAAGACAATTTGGCTGCTTGCATATCCTTTGGTCTGTCTTCTACTTTTTTACTTTGTGTTTCTTCATGAAGAGAGAGCTAAGTTGAATTTTTGGGCTAAGGTTTTACTTTTTCTTAATCCCCTAATTTTTGGTTTCATCCTTTTGTATTTCTTGCCTTCTTAAAAGTGGATATTCTCATAGGTACTAAAAATGGCTATAAAGTTGATGAGCTTCTCTTCTATCTCGAAGATATTGAAAAAATCAACATTCATTTTTTAAAAGATCAAGATATTGATGTTGACGTTTTGGAAGATTGTAATACTCTAGAAGAGAACGCCCAAAAGAAAGCAGTTGAAATTTCAAAAAAAACAAAGTTTTTAGTTTTAGCTTCTGATGGTGGTGTAGATATACCCGCTTTGGATGAAGATTGGAATTTTTTAAAAAACGAAAGGACTATAGGAAAGGGCAAGAGCGATGTTCAAAAGGCTGAAAAACTTCTTGAAATGATGGAAGGTTTGGAAGGGGAAAGTAGAAAGGCAGAGTTTCACCATGCTCTTGCTCTTGCAAAAGAAGGTAAACTTCTTTGGTCTGATGAAAAAGTTGCAGAGAGGGGGTATATTACAAAAAAGCTACTAGACAAAAATATACCAAAAAATAAATGGCTGTCTCATCTCTGGTACTATCCTGAATTTGGAAAAGTTTTTAATAAATTGGATGAATTTGAATTGGAAAAAGTAAGAGAACAGTCAAAAGAACTAAAGCAAAGCCTTCAAAAAAAAGTGGCTGAAATTCTTGCTAAATACTAAGCTTTTTAGTAAACTATCAATTGTTAGTTTAATTTTATTGACTAAATTTTATGAATAAATCGGTTACAATTTTTTTGGCAGCTATAGTTATTTTTTTGGCTATTCTTTTAATCTTCTTTTTTATAGATAGAGAGAAAGAAGCTGAGTTAGAGGAAACAGGAGTTGAAGTAATGCAACAAGAGGAACAAGAGGTAATTGTTGATGATATGGATGAAATCTTGGGAGAACAAGCAGAGCAGGATACTTTTGAATTGCCAAGTGATGAATTCATACAATGTTTAGCAGATTCTGAGATGGTAGTGTATGCTTCTAAAACTTGTCCAGCTTGTACTGCTTTGGCAGATTTATTTGGAGGTTATGAAGCTGTAGAGGGTCTTTTTGTTTTCTGTGGAGATGATTGGGATACATGTGAGGCTCAAATGCAAACAAACTATGTTCCTGAAATTCAATATAAAGGGGAAGTTTTTGAAGGAGGAAGATCTATGGAAGCCTTCGCTGGTTTAACAGGATGCGAGCTTTAATCTTTTAGGATTTTAAGAATTATATTAGTAAAAGGGGACAAAGCCCCTTTTACTTTTTTTATGTATTTTCAGGGTTTTACTAAACAGTTTTTTACTGTTTTTTTTAGTTTTAAAAAACAGGGAGATTGTAAAAAGCGAAAAGAAGAAGCAATTACTAACTAAATAGTCAAAACTGGTCAAGTTTCAGCTTCTTCTTTTCTAACAATTACCACCACAGTAATTGAGTAAGGTGATATTATCATCGATGTTTCTTTCTGTCAAGCTTTTTATGGATTTTAATTACAGGGGGATTATAAAAAGCGAAAAGAAGAAGCATTTACTAACTAAATAGTCAAAACCGGTCAAGTTTCAGCTTCTTCATCTCTAACAATTACCACCACAGTAATTGAGTAAGGTGATGTTATCATTAGCTTTGTATTTGGTCAAGCTTTTTGGCCCTTTTTTCACTATAAGCCTTGTCTGCT
>SLSN01000074.1 GCA_007130415.1 Patescibacteria group bacterium | reverse complement strand
CAACTACGACGACCACAACAACTCCATTGCCTACTACAACAACACCAGAAGCAGAGGAAGTGCATGAACCCGTAGATACAAATTTGGGTGGTATAGTTTGGGTTTTCCTCCTAACCTTACTGTTATTTTCTTCAGGTTTAGTGTTAGTAATAAATGGTAGCTCTCTGAAAGAGAAGTTGAGGGTAGGTTAGAGTCCTTTTTTCTAAAAATTTCCAAAGATTGTTTCTTAGTGGTAAAATTAGGAAATCTTTTAATTTTTAAGTTTCTTCTTAATTATGTCTGGGCATTCTAAATGGTCTAAGATTAAGCATGCTAAAGGAGCAGCAGATGCTAAAAAAGGTAAAGTTTTCTCCAAACTATCAGAACAAATAACTCTTGCAGTGAAAGAGGGGGGAGGTGATGTTAACAGCAACCCTTCACTTAGACTCCTTGTTGATAAAGCAAAGTCTGAGGGTCTACCGTCCGCGAATATTGAAAGAGCCATAAATCGGGGTCTTGGGGTTGGTAAGGATGGTGTTAAATTTGAGGAATGTGTTTATGAAGGTATGGGGCCAGGTGGTGTGTCTTTTGTTTTAGATGTGACTACAGATAACAAGAATAGGGTGGTTTCTGATTTGCGAAGATTGTTTTCAGACTTCGGAGGTAATCTTGCTGAGGGTGGTTCTTTGATTTGGAATTTTGAGCAAAAGGGATGTATTGAAGTTAGGTGTGGAAAAATGGAAAAAGGTGAAAAATATGGAGAAGGTGAAAGGTTTGTACCAATTGATCAGGAGGAAGTAATGTTTTCTCTTATGGATATTGAAGGTATTCTTGATATTGAAGAAATAGGTGATGATTCACTTTTTATCTATACTTTGCCTAAGGATTTGGATGCTGTTAAGAAGAATATAGGGCCTTTAGGTTATGTAATAGAATCTTATAAGTTAATTCGTGAGCCTAAAGTTTACAAAGAAGTAGATGACTCAGAAAAAGAAAAGGTTCCTTCTTTTATCGAGAAATTAGAAGAATATTCTGATATACAGGGTATATGGAGTGATATTAAATTATAATTCTTCAATTCAATGAGAATCGTAGGTATAGATCCGGGTTTGGCGACAACAGGATGGGCTGTTGTTGATTTTGATGGTAGGGAAATTGTTGAGGTTGTTAACTATGGTATTGTCGAAACCAAGAAAAATCTAGATATAGGGGTTCGTTTAGGGGAAATATATTCTGATCTTTGTGAGATTTTTAAGGAATTTAAACCAGAGTTTGCCAGTGTTGAGCTTCTGATTTTTTGTAACAATGCAAAAACAGCAATGAAAGTTGGGGAGGCTAGGGGAGTTGCTCTCTTAGCTTTAAATACTTGTGGTATTGAGGCTTATGATTATACTCCTTTGCAAGTAAAAAGCTCTATTTGTGGATATGGGCAAGCTGACAAAAAACAAGTTCAGGAAAATGTCCAAAGGATGTGTAGCCTTTCTTCATTGCCAGAGCCTGATGATGCTGCTGATGCAATAGCTCTTGCAATTTGTTGTAATGACAGTATAGTGTTGAACAATGTATCTAATTTGAAAAATATTTGCTAATGATAGCTCATATAGAAGGTGAAATTCTAGAGATTGGTTTTCTAAACAAGCAAATATATGTTGTTGTTTTGGTTAGTGGTATAGGTTACCAGGTTTTTGTCCCTGCTGGTGATGTATACGAAGTAGGTTCAAGCGTGTCCTTGTTTACTAGTTTTCAAGTTCGTGAGGATAGTCAAACCCTTTATGGTTTTTTAAAAAAAGAACAAAAGGATATGTTTGAATCTATATTAAATGTTTCCGGTGTTGGTCCAAAGGTTTCTCTTGCAATAGTTTCAACTTTTTCTCCAAAAGAATTTCGTAATATTTTACTTAAAGGTGATTATCAAAAGCTCAGTAAGGTAAAGGGTTTGGGTCAAAAGGGGAGTAAGAAAATTGTTCTAGAATTACAAGGTATATACGTCCAAGATGAGGAAGAAATTAGTTCAGAAGTATTGGACGAGCTTTCAGATGCATTGGTAGCATTGGGTTTTCAGGGTAGAGAGAAGGAAAAGTTTTTGAAAAAGGCGAAGGATTTTTACAAGGAAAATCCTGATGTACCAGTTGAAACTTTGATATCTTTTGTTTTAAAAAAGTAGGCTATGATACAAAGAAATGCTAAAAAAAACGAAAAAGTAAAACTTTCGAAGGAATCTGTTTTGACCAGTAAGAAGGAGAATGGAGAATATGAGCAGAAAATCCGTCCTTCAAAAATAGATGAAGTTATTGGCCGGGAAGTTGAAAAAAAGACTATAAATATGATGGTTAATTCTGCAAAGAAGAGGGGAGAACCTGTAGATCACATGCTTTTTTATGGACCTCCTGGACTTGGGAAAACTACCTTCGCTACTGCGATTTCGAATGAAATTGGTTCAGCTTTACATATTACTTCGGGCCCCGCTATTGAAAGGCAAGGGGATCTGGCTGCAATAGTGACGAATTTGGGTGAAAATGATGTTCTTTTCATAGATGAAATTCATAGATTGTCCCGTACAGTTGAAGAGATATTATACCCAGCTATGGAGGACAGGGTTCTAGATATTGTTGTAGGGAAGGGACCTTCTGCGAAAACGATCAGATTGTCTTTGAAACCGTTTACTTTGATAGGTGCAACCACAAATATTGGTAAATTAAGCTCTCCGATGCGAGATAGGTTTGGTTTGGTACAGAGGTTGGATTATTTTAATGATGAGGATTTACTTAAAATATTGCAAAGGGCAGTTTTGGTGTGGGAAATGAGTTTTAATCAGGATGCACTTGAAGAAATAGCAAAGAGGTCTAGAGGAACAGCAAGGGTGGCTTTAAGGCTGCTCAGAAGGGTCCGAGACTATTACGAGAGTGTTTCTACTAAAGAGAAGTCTGTTTCTTCAAAAATAGCTTTAGAGGCTTTAGATTTGCTTGGTGTTGATAGTTTTGGTTTCGAGGATATTGATCGTATGATTCTTGATATAATTTGGAGGAATTACAGTGGTGGCCCTGTTGGAGTTTCTACTCTTGCGGCAGCTATATCGGAAGAGGAGGGGACTTTGATGGGTGTTTATGAGCCTTTTCTCATGAAATCGGGCTTTCTTAAGCGCACTGTAAGGGGTAGAGTGCTAACAGAAAAAGCTCTAAATTATTTAATGAAAACTAGCAACAAAAAATGATAGCAGAGCCATCTCAAAAAAAAGAAGATTCAGTAAAAAAGGGAAAAATTCTCCTTTTGACCCTTTTTATAAGTTTTTCGTTTTTCTTCAACAAGAACTTAGGCCCCTTTTATCCTATTCTTGATAATTCTTTTGTATTGGCAACTATTTACGGTGCTATATCAGCCTTCGGCTTCATTTGGATCTTGTCTTTTAAGGTTAATATGAGAATACTTACCTTAATTTTGCCTCAGGTTGTTTTTATAATTTTCAGCCAAATTCTTTTCCTTGACTTGTTTTTTGAGCAAACTTTTGGAAGGGTGTACGAAACTATATTAATGTTCACTTTACTTGTTGTATTCTTCCTCCTTACACACACAGTATTATTAACAAGCAATGTTTTTGCAGTCTCAAGTTTTAGGAAAATACCCCTTGAAGCTGTTGCTAAGACTACAATATACATAATCTCATCTCTTTCTATTTTTTTCGCAACATACGGTTTTCTCAGCTTACCCATACCCACAATATTCGCTATTATTCCTTTGCTAATATTCTACTTCTTTTCAATAGTTTTCTTGCTTTCTCATTTCTATTTAGAAATCAGCACGGTTTTTTCTAACGCACTATTAGCTTTTTGGAGCCTTTTCTTGATTCTCGTTGGTGCAATACTATTTAGCTCTAGAGTTGAATTTGTCGCCTTGCTACTGACTATGGTTTTTTACTTCAGCGTAGGACTTTTTATTAGTAAAAGAGAGCAAATTTCCAGTTTAAAAATCTTAGAATATCTTTTTATTCTTATTTTAATAGTGTTTTTCACTTTTTACTTCTCATTGTTTTAAGGAACATACCTATAAAGAGGGAGTAGGGGCCTATAGTGGAGAGGGGCCTATAGCTGTTTCACGTCCCATAGTGTTGTGGATAAGTAAGGGGAGTGGTTTAAACATATTTACGAATAAGTGGAGAATTAGCGTAAGGAAACGTTTTGAATATCTTTTAAGAGAAATAAATGTATACAAAGTGAGAGTAAAAGAAGAGGGGGCTTCCCTAATAAATTTATATGTGTTATTCTTGGATATATAACCGAGTATAATCGCCCTTATATTCGGTCCTGTGTGTTGAGATTGTGGAGTGGGTGTGTATGTAGATTTTTTTATAAATTAGTTTTAAGTTTAATTTGGTATGATTATGTATGATTAATTCTTTTAAAAAACCTTTGTTTTACTACATTTCTTCTCTGTTAATTTTCGGTCTTTTTCATGTATCCTTGTTGTTTCCTAAAACTAAGAGATATGGCTCCCCTATGCGATTATTATCGGTTTTAGGCCTTACGATGCCCTATTTTGTATTATGATAAAATAGAGTATATGAATAAGAAAAGTAAAGATTATCACAAGCTCATACCAAAACTTCCAGATCAGGATGGTTTTTTACTCGAGATGCAAAACAGTAATTACAGTATGTTGACTGTATATAATTATGCTCGAGATCTTTCAATTTTTGCATTGTTTTTGAAATACAGAGATATTAATTTTGAGAAGCTTTCAAAGCAAGACATAACTTTGTATAAAGGTTACTTAAAGAACGGAGAGCATCTAAAAGACCTGGGGAAGTACAGGGAATCGCTTGCTGACAACGTTAAACGTACTTCGAGCTCTAAGGGGTCTAATTTGAACGAAAACGATTTGGGTGGTACCTTGGGTACTGGAAACTTTCTGGATAATGTGTACCGTAAGGTTTTTGGAAGCCTTGGGCAGTTTGTGTCTAAAAAAACAGGTCGTGAAAAATCTGGACTTGATACTCGGAGTATAAATCGAATGTTGTCTGCTTTGAGATCTTATTTGAGATATAGAATTGAATTTGATTTAGAAGTTCCTTTGGCTCCAGATGCTGTCAAACTTTTAAAGAACGAAAGAAAGAAATCTCAGGTCGCTGAGCTTGGAGATTTGGTCAAATTAATAGAATGTCCGATGGAATTTGAAAAGAACGAAAATGTGGCTCTTAGGAATCGTGCAATGCTTGAGATTTTATTTGCTACAGGTATGCGTATATCCGAACTTATCAACCTCAATTTAGATCAAATTAACTCTGAAGGCAAGATTTTTATTGTGGGTAAAGGCAAAAAAGAACGTTTTGTTTATTTAACACCTAGGGCAATGTCTTGGCTTGATAAGTATTTGCGTGTGAGGATAAAATTTGCCAACACTGAAAATGAAACAGAAATTGAAAAATATTCCGATATTTTAGGAAACGAGCGTGAAACCTCAGGGAATAGCTTTAAATTTATAAATATGGTTGAAAAATTTCGAGAAAGTGGCTTTTTAAAGAGCTTCTCCTCCCCTGCCCTCTTTATACCTTTTAGTGGTGGTCGTGATGGTTTGAAAAAAGAAAGAATTTCTACAAACTTTTTTCAGGAAAAAATAGCGGAATATAGAAGGAAGCTTGGAATTATTGTTCCAACATCTGCTCATAGTTTAAGGCATGGTTTCGCTACATATCTTGCTGAAAATGGTGCCAGCCCAGCTGCAATACAGGTTCTTTTAGGTCATGAGAGTTTGAATACGACAACAAGATATGTACATGCTAGTGATAAATTTGCCCAGAAGAGTCATAAGGAAAGTCACCCT
>SLSN01000043.1 GCA_007130415.1 Patescibacteria group bacterium | reverse complement strand
GCAATTCAAGAAATGAACAAAAAAGATGACAAATAAAAAAAACAAGTACCACAAACCAGTCCTTCTACAAGAATCCCTAGAGAATCTAAACATAAAACCCAATGGATATTATGTTGATTGCACGCTAGGCGAAGGAGGCCACAGTATCGAAATACTTAAGAAATTACATAAAGAAGGATCATTGTTAAGTATAGACAGGGACCAGGACGCCATTGATTTTGTAAAAAATAATTACAAAGAAGAAATTGAAAAGCATAAAAACTGGAAGATTAAAAAAGCGAACTTTAAAAACATAAACGAAATTCTAGATAAGAAAGTAGATGGAATTCTAATGGATCTAGGGCTTTCCTCTAGGCAGCTCGAGGCTTCTAAAAGGGGCTTTAGCTACCTAGAGGGTAGCCAGGATTTGGATATGCGAATGGATGAAGAGTTGAGTGCTAAAGCCATAGATATTTTAAATTTCTATGACGAAAAAACTTTAGCAAAAATATTTAAAGAATTTGGAGAAGAAAGAAATGCGAAAAGAATCGCAAAGTTCATTAAAGAAAATATAGGAGAGATAAAAACTGTTCAAGACTTGAACAATGTTATCTCAAGAGCTGTACCGGCAGCTTTTGCAGACAAGCACAAACACCCATCGCGTAGGGTCTTCCAGGCCCTGCGCATAGCTGTAAACGATGAGCTTGGGAATTTGAGAGAAGGTCTTGAAAATAGTTTTAATGTTCTCAAAAAAGATGGTCGTATAGTAGTAATATCCTTCCACTCTTTGGAAGACAGAATTGTAAAAAAGTTCTTTAAAGAGAAAGGTGAAAAAAGCGAAATAATAGTACCAACCGAGGAGGAAATTAAAGAGAACCCGAGGTCTAGAAGTGCAAAAATGAGAGTTTTAATTAAAAAAAATTAAATAAAAACAAATGACTCATAAAGTCAGAAGAAAATTGAAAACGATGTTTCCGGAAAAAAATGAATCACTATTAGATTCATTTCAGAGTCTTTGTTTTGCTATGACAATAATAGTTACCGCTATTTTTGTAATTACGCATCTGGTAATAAACTTTGTTCTAACACCAAAAGGTATAGAATTGGAAGATCTCTCTCGTGAAAAAAATTATCTAGTTGAAAACAACAGGGAACTAGGACAAGAAATCGCAAGGATTAAATCAATAAGCATAATAAAAGAAATTACTGGTGAGACAATGAGTTTAAACCCAGATGCAGACAGCAAAATAATATATATTTCAAATGAATCAATTGTTGCTGGACTGTAAATATTATGCGATTTAAAGCAAAGAAAACAAAAGAGGTCGAAAAAAAAGATTCCTTTGAATCACATTTCAAACTCATTTCCTTTTTCATAATAATATTTGCCCTAATTATTTTCCTCCAACTTTTTAGGTTACAAGTACTAGAAAGTGGAAAATTTAGAACAATAGCAGACATTCAATATACTAGCAAACAAAGAAGCTCCAGTGGTAGAGGGATAATATATGCAAACAATGGCTCTGTATTAGCAATAGACCAACCTTCTTGGGATGTTTATGCAACACTGGGAACAGACCAAAGAGAAAGAGAACTTTTTTTCGAACACAAAGAAGAGTTTGCAACTGTAGTTGCAGATATTTTAGAAATAAATGAAGAAGAGATCTCTTCACAAATACATGATAATTTCCACTATTTTAGAATAGCAAGCAAAGTCAGTAATGATAGGAAAGCAGCCTTAGAAGAGGCAAATATTTTTGGAAATAATTATGAAGGATTTGCTCTCCATTTTGAAAAGGAAGAAAAAAGATTATACCCAGATGGAAATCTAGCATCACATGTTTTAGGGTTTATAGGAAAGAATGAATTAGGAGAAGATATTGGAAACTATGGAGTAGAGGGTTACTATTTCGGTGATATCACAGGAGAAGAAACGTATAGCTACGAAGAAAGGGATGCACAGGGTAACGTGATACTAACTGTAGAATACGAACCTGTCATTTCAAGAAGTGGGAAAGATATTGTACTAACAATAGATCCTTCAATTCAATCAAAAGTTGAAGAAATTTTGAAAGAAGGAGTACATTGGTTAAGAGCAAAAAGCGGTTCCGTAATAATTATGGAGCCCTCTACCGGAAAAATTATCTCTATGGCAAATTATCCCAACTTCAATCCCAATGAGTATTGGAGAACAACTTCATCTGAGATATTTAGGAATAAAGCCGTTTCAGATGTTTATGAATACGGTTCTACACATAAACCAATCACAATGGCTATTGCCCTAGAAGAGGAAAAAATAGATAAAGATTATATCTGCCATGACAACACAGGATTTATAAAAGTAGAGACAGAAAAAATCTACACTTGGAATAAAAAAGCCGATGGCAAACTCGACCTCTCCGGAATACTAGAAAGGTCAAACAACCCATGCATAACAAGAATTGCATTAGAAACAGGTCTACAAACATATTATCCCAAACTATCCGAATTTGGAATTGGCCAGTTCATAGGTATAGGTCTAGAAGATGAATCCAATAGTTACCTAAAACCCTACGAACATTGGACAGAACTCGATTTAGCTGTTACTTCCTTTGGACAATCAATTTCTGCAACCCCCCTCCAAATTATTTCTGCCCTTAGCGTGATAGCCAATGACGGGGTCAGGATGAGGCCATACATTGTGTCCGAAATAAAAGAGGGCGAAGACCGAATAAAATACCAACCCACGGAACTCTCTAACCCTATATCAAAAGAAACTGCCAGAACAGTGACAAAATACATGGAGAATGCAGTCAAAAAAGGAGAAGCCAGAAATTTTTTCAATAATTTCCTCTCAGAATACAGTATTGCTGGAAAAACAGGTACTGGAGAAATACCGAAACCCCACGCACAAGGATATTACTGGGATCGTACAAACGCAACTTTTGTAGGATTTTCTCCAGCACAAAACCCAAAAATGATTATGCTAGTAAAAATAGAACAGCCAAAGTTAAGTACTTTTGCCGCTACAACAGCCGCACCAATATGGGTAGATATCTTTAGAGCTATCGCTGATGACCTAGAAATTCCCAAAAAGTAAAATATGCATTATAATCCAACATGGTTCGATTTTTAAAGAGTCTTCTAACAATAGCTTTGGTTACCTCGCCATTTATTTTCTTGTTTTTCTACATTGACTCAAATCAAGAAGAGCAGGAAGAATTTGACCCCAAAAGCCAATTGGTAGAGAATACACAAAAGCCTTTTTCTGGGCTTTTAGAAGAAGACTCCATACAGGAAGATAAGGTGAGAATTGATGAGGAAGGTTCAAGAATCGAAACAGTGAGAAGCTTAAAAAAAGCAGCTTGGATTCCACCCTGGGATTACCAAAATGCTCTAGAATCCTTACGGAATTTTGAAAGTGAATTTCATAGTATTTCTCCAGTTACTTTTCAAATAAACAATGACGGTTCACTAACACAAAGGATAGATCCCAACTTAGAAGATTTAAAGGAAATAGCTCAGCAAAGAGAAATTCTTTTAATACCTACCATTTCGAATTTTGACTCAGTAATGATGAAAAATATATTTGATAATGAAGAAAATACCCAAAGGCACATTAATTCGATATTACAAGTTGTCAATGATTACAAATATGATGGTATAGATTTGGATTACGAAGCTATGAAAAAAGAAAATCGGGATGATTTTTTAAATTTTGTCCAAACACTTTCGAAAGAACTCAAAAAAGAAGACAAAATTCTTTCAATAACTGTTTTGCCAAAATGGGGTGAAGGTGTAGTTTATACAGGATTAAACGAAACTCGAGAGGTACAAGATTGGGAAATTTTAGGAAAATGGGCAGATGAGGTTAGGATAATGGCCTATGATTTTACTCCTGTACCAAGTTCTAAGCCAGGACCAATAGCTCCCATAGAATGGGTAGATAAAATATTAGAATATGCTGTAAAAAAAATCCCGAAAGAAAAAATATGGTTAGGTATACACCTATACTCATATGAATGGGTTATACCCACACAAGAATCAGACACTACAGATGTTAGAACAAACTCATATACATACAATGTCGTAAAAAGCCAAGTATTAAAACACGATTATGTTAATGTACAATATAGCAAAGAGTATAGCGAAGGATATGCAGAGTACAAATGTTTAGGTAATTATTCCTGTGTACTTTACTATGCGACTCCAGAGAGTGTTAAAACCAGAAAAGAAACAGCTAGAAACTATCAAATAAACGGAGTGGCGTATTGGAGACTGGGCGGAGAAGATGAACTAATCAGATAGTAATTCTTCTTCACAGATAATTTCACCTGCCTCACAAATACAAATTACATCATCATCTCCTTTAAATACATCTTCACTCATATAAATAATATCGTTATATAAACAAATCGAAGCATAAGTTTCCAAATCATCTTCATCTACAAATATTATCTGCATTTTGTCTGAATCAAATTCAGTAAAATCTTTAAGTGTATATTTAAGCTCAATTATACAACCTATTCCTTCCTCAGATTTAATTTCGTTGTATAATTTAATTACACCATTAACATTCTCATAAAAGCCTTCCTGTTCAGACACAGAATTAGTACCAGAACAAGTTTGCATTTGTTCTAAAGTAATAAGTAAATCTTCATCATCTATGGAAATGTTTGTAAAAGTTGTATTAAAAATAACTTCACCATTATTCCCCCCTATACCTGTCAAATAACTATATTCAAATTCCAAACTATCTGTTTTCAAATCCTGCTGAATTTCAGGATATTCCTCATTTTCTAAAGGTATACACTCAACTATTCCACCTTTTGTACAAACACAAAGATTACCTTCTCGATAACCGACAACCTCTTCATCAAGAGAAAATTTAATACCATCAAAAACACAATAATCAAAAACATCCAAATCTGTATCTTGCCACGACATAAAAGCAAGTACAAAACCCGTAAGAATAAACACTACCGTAATAGCTATTAACTTAAAATTATCTTTCATGGTTCGTAAGTTTAATACAATACCAATATACAAGCAAGTCTGTATTATTACATTATGATATAATGAAAATATGCATGATTCCCATGTACACTTAACAACACAACCACTTCTAGATTATCGAGAACGAGCTTTGGAAAACTTCGTTAAACAAGGAGGAAAGTATTTACTAAGCTGCGCAAATGACTTAGAAAGTAGCTGTAAAGTGTTGGAAATTTTTGAAAACTACAAGCTAAAATATCAGGACCTGATTCAAAACTCTATTGGTATACATCCAGAGACTTTCCACCCAGACAATCAAGAAAGAAATGTACTTGATAAAATAGCTCATTTAAAAGAAATCTTGGAAAACAACAAAAAAAATATACATGCAATTGGAGAAACCGGCTTAGAATACTATAACCTACTTAACAGAAGTGACATAGACTTCGACAAAAGAGAAGAAGCCATTGAAAACCAAAAAACCTCATTAAGAGAACACATCAAATTAGCTCTAGAATATAATTTACCAATGACAATACACTCAAGAGACGAGAAGGATTCAGACTTTTGCACCAAGGAAATTATAAACATAATAACAACGGAAGGTAAAGTAACTTTGAGAGGTGCTATGCATTCTTACGTAGGTGAACAAAAATATCTTGATCAAATTCTTGAGCTAAATCTTTGCATCGGATTTAACGGCATAATTACTTACAAAAGTGGAGACAACGTAAGGAGATTACTTGAAAAAACCCCAATGGAAAACATTCTACTCGAAACAGATGCTCCATTCTTACCTCCACAAAGTGTAAGGTCGGATAAAAAAAGAACCATAAGATTCGGACAACCCGCCGATGTAATAGAAGTTGCGAAAGTAATAGCAGAAATAAAAAATATAAAAATCGAAAAGGTATTTAAAATTACAAATGAAAACTACGAACGTCTCTTTCTAAATTAACTCCATCAAGTTCAACAGCTTCAT
>SLSN01000044.1 GCA_007130415.1 Patescibacteria group bacterium | reverse complement strand
TGATAGCGTCCTATTCTACCTAGGTTAAATTTTCTGTCATTGAAGAAAAGGTTTTTTATGAATTTCTCTGCACTTTCTAAAGTAACAGTTTCATCTGGACGTAATTTGTTGTAAACAGTATTAATAGCTTCTTCTTTACTCCTGGTAAAATCTCGTGCCAATGTCGCCTCTATATACTTATGCTCTGGATCTGTATCAACATCTTTAAAAAGTTCCCTAATTTCATCATCTGTCTCATAACCAAAAATTCTCAAAATTTCAGTTAAAAGAACTCTGTGTCTCTTTTGAATAAGTCTGGTAGAAATAACGTCGTGTTTGTTTACTTCAAACATGTACCAAGGACCTGTTTCTGGCATTAATCTGGCTGCATATGTGGTTCTATTTGGTAAGGCTTCAAATTGTTCAAACAAAACTCCTTCAGCACGAACAATTTGATGAACAACAACTCTACGAACACCATTAATGATAAAAGAACCGTCTTCCGTCATTATTGGTAAATCTGTAACAAAAACTTCCTGTTGCTTAATCTCACCAGTCTTGTTATTTAAAAGCTGTACTGTAGCATAAACAGGGATTTCGTATGAAAGACTCTTTTTAATAGCTTCTTCTGGTTTTCTATGAGGAGGCCCATATCGAAAGTCTTTAAAATTCAAAGTCCACATTCTCTCCATTGTATCTTTAATGGGGTTGATTTCTGAAAAAAGCTTGTGCAAACCATTTTCTAAAAACCATTGAAAAGAATTTAACTGAGCTTCAATTAAGTTAGGGTACTCAACATCTCGGTTAAAGAGCCCTAAGTTAACTCTCCCAGCCTTCTCACTTTTGGGATTTTTTGTATGCATATTCAGTTAAGAGAATATTCAAAATAATATAGGTATTACCTAAAAAAACGCAATGCGAATCACTTACCACAAAAGTCGCATTAACACTTTAATTTTCTATCATTGGTAAAAGAATAATCAAAAATATCACGGATAATAACATAATTAAAATATTATGTCAAACACAATTCTACTTATATTTTTTTCTTTTCAATCCCCCACCTCGTAGTAGAAATATCAACCAATATGGTATATTATAATACACTTTAGTTAAAAAGCAATAAATAATCTTAAAAAAGTTTTTTAAATTGGCAAAAAGAGGAAGAAAAAAGAAGAAAGAAGAAATAACAATAAAGAGTAATGAGACAAAGATTTTTTTTGGCCTTGTTTTACTACTCCTTGGTATAGCTACAGTCTCATCTCCATTTCTAAGTGGGACATTACTTGAATATATACTTCAATTCTTTGGCTATGCTTCAATTCTTTGGGGTATAACAATGTGTTATCTGGCAATAATATTAATTTGGAACCTAGATCTTAAAAATGGCAACAAAATACTCGCTGGGTTAATAATACTTTCCATTACTTCGACAATATTTCTTTCCTTTTGGCTTCCATCAGACTATATATATTCCGAAGACTATATAGCTGGAGGCAAAATTGGAGCTGAAATACACTTTCAATTGGTAGAAATACTAAGCAAACCAATAGAGTTTGCATTTCTAATAATAATGTATGCTGTTGGTATCTCCCTCTTCACAGGCATAAAGCTAGAAAGGATAACAGGTGTCTTTACAAGCCTTTTTGAAGATGTAGAAGAGGACGAAAATGAAGAAAAAGCTCAACAGGGGAAAATACAATTTAATGGTGATGAAGATATAAACGAGACTATGGCAGAAGAAGTCCCCATACCTGATGGAGAAAAATATGTCGAGACACCAATTTCAACAGAAGAAACTCCAAAAGAACCAAAAGAAAGTAAGAAAGAATTAGAACCTCAGTTTAGCAATTGGAAATTTCCACCACTCTCTTTACTACAAAATCCTGTAAAACAAAAACAAGATACGAAAATTCATGAGAGAAAGGCCGCCGTTATTGAAAAAACCCTTGAAAGCTTTGGCGTTAGTTCAAGAGTAACAAATATTTCCATAGGGCCAACAGTTGTACAATATGCACTAAGTATTACAGTAGGAACAAAGGTTGCAAAGGTAAAGACTTTAACAAACGATTTAGCCCTAGCTCTAGCTGCACCAGCATCATCTGTAAGAGTAGAAGCTCCGATTCCTGGAACTTCATTAATTGGAGTTGAGATTCCTAATCCAACACCAAATTTTGTCTATGTGAAAGAAATGGTCACCGAATTAATAAATTCAGAAAAATCATATGAATTACCTCTTCTACTTGGAAAAAATGTCGCTGGGAAAACAGAAATACGAGACCTTGTTGAATTACCCCATCTTCTTGTTGCAGGAGCAACTGGAACTGGTAAATCTGTTGGTATAAATTCGATTATCCTGGGTCTCCTGATGACGAAATCTCCAGATGAGTTAAAATTCATTCTTGTTGATCCCAAAATGGTAGAAATGTCCCTTTACAATGAAATCCCTCATCTTTACACTCCTGTAATTGTTGATATGGAACTACTAAATAATGCTTTACAGTGGACTGTACAAGAGATGAATAGGAGATACAGAATTTTAAAACAAGCAAAATTGAAAAAAATTACAGAATATCATGCTAGAGAAGGTGCAGAAAGCATGCCTTACATAATCATAGTCATCGACGAAATGGCAGATCTGATGCTTTCAACAGGTGTTGATGTTGAGTCAAAAATCGTAAGGCTTGCTCAAATGTCCAGGGCTGTTGGAATACACTTAATTCTTGCAACTCAAAGACCGTCTGTTAATGTAATAACTGGACTAATCAAAGCAAATGTACCAGGTAGGATGGCTTTCAGCGTTACAACATCAATAGATTCAAGGGTTGTAATTGACCAAATGGGAGCAGAAACACTAATCGGAATGGGTGATATGCTTTTTAAATCTCCTGCTAGTCCTAGACCAATGCGAATACAAGGAGCTTTTACAGATACTCCTGATATTGAAAATGTAATCAATTTCGTCAAAGACCAAGCAGGAGAAGAAGTAGAATTCTTAGATGACATTACCAAACCAACAGAAACAGAAACTACTGCCACAGGAGAGAAAAGCCACTCTAAAGACCAACTCTTCAAGGATGCATTAAACGTCGTAGTCAACGCACAAAAAGGCTCTGCATCATTGCTTCAAAGAAAGCTACGCATAGGGTACAACAGAGCAGCAAGTTTAATTGATGACTTAGAAGCAGCTGGCGTATTAGGACCCCAGGATGGCAGCTCTCCAAGAAAAGTGTTGATCACTAGCCCAGATCAATTTTTTGATTCTTCAGAAGAGGAAAAAGATGAATAACAGGATTAAGCCCATACAAAATTCTAGAATTTCTCTAGGGAAGAAAATGGAAACCGTAGGAGATACTTTCAAAAGAGAAAGGATTAGACAAAAAAAAGACTTACAAACCATTTCCCTCGATACAAAAATAGAAAAAAAGAAACTGAAAGCTCTAGAAGAAAATGATTTTAAAATTTTTGATTCTCCCGTTGGAACCAAGGGATTCATACGAATTTACGCACAGTATCTAAACCTAGACCCAGAAAAAATCCTAGCTATTTACAGAAGAGATTTTGGAGAAAAAAAACAAAAACATAAGATAAACGCTCCAAAACAAAAAGAGAAAAACACTTTTACCTGGAAATATATCTACCTTCTAATCCCACTATTACTTCTAATTGCAACCTTGATGTATTTGTATACACAATTCAGCGATTTCCAAAACCCTCCAGAGCTAGAAATTATTCATCCAGAAAATAATATAGTTGTTCAAGAAGAAATAGTGGAGTTCAAAGGCGTAACAGATGACGATGCCATAGTAGAAATTGGCAACACAAAAGTACCAGTTGACACAAATGGCGAGTTTACAACAAACGTTTCAATGAAACTGGGAGATAACACTATTACCGTAAGAGCCACTAGTGCTAGAAATCCTGCAAGAGAGACAATAGAGATTTTCTACATCACCTACGAACCACCCGAAGAAGAGGAAGAAGAGGAACTGCAGGAAGACGAAGAAATAGATGAAATCACTTTAAATGTTAAAGTTGAAAACAACCCAACCTGGGTTGAAGTCATAGTAGATGACCAAATCATTCTCGCACAAGTATTACAAGCAGGCTATGATAATGATTTCCAAGCAGAAAGAAACATTTCAGTGAATACAAGCATACTTCAAAATGTAAAGGTTGAAATAAATGATGAGCCCAGAGGGTTATCTTCAGAAACCTTTACAATCCGTTGTGAAATAGTAGAAAGCGAACTAGAATGTCGGTAGTTCCTAGACCCCAAGGCAAAAAAAACATATAATTACCCAATGGATGACAGAGAAAACATCGAAGAAATTAAAAGTCGGCTGGACATAGTCCCAATTGTTGAAAGGCAGGTAAAGCTTAGAAAGGCCGGCAAGAATTTTGTAGGACTTTGCCCTTTTCATAGCGAAAAAACGCCATCATTCATAGTAAGCCCCTCAATACAAAGATATAAATGTTTTGGATGTGGAGAAAGTGGAGATATTTTTAACTTTGTCGAAAAAACAGAGCATTTAGACTTTGTAGACGTCTTAGAAAAACTCGCAAAAGAAGCTGGGGTAGAATTAAAAAAAAGTAGCTCTTTCAACCAAACCTTTGCCAAAATCTTCGAAATTAACAACATAGCTGCAGAATTCTACGCTAAAGAACTTCTAACTAACATTAATGCCAAAAACTATATCTTCAACAAAAGAAAGTTTAGCAGTCAAGCAACTAAAAATTTCATGATTGGATATGCCGTAGGAGGAACAAGACTTTTAGAACACATAAAAACAAAAGGCTCTTTTTCAAAAACGGAATTACTTTCAAGTGGACTTTTTTCTGAAAAGGAAGGAAGTATTAAAGATCGTTTTTTCAAAAGAATTATATTCCCAATACATGACACACAAGGAAAGATCGTTGGGTTTACAGGAAGAATTCTAGAAAATTCAAAATATGGTCCTAAATACCTACACACTCCAGAAACAAGTCTTTTTAAAAAGAGTAAGCTCCTATATGGCCTTTTTCAGGCTAAAACACATATAAGGGAGTCAGACCTGTGTATAATCTGCGAAGGGACTACAGACGTCATATCAGCCCACCAGAAAGGCACAGAAAATATCGTGGCCCCACTAGGCACAGCCATAGCACAAGAGCAGCTAAAATTACTAACAAGATTTTCAAAAAATTTACTCCTACTTATGGACAACGACGAAGCTGGACAAAATGCTCTTGAAAGATATTTTACCCTAGGGATAGAGTTAGATTTGAACCTCTATACAAACACATTAGCACCTTATGAAGACCTTGATGAGTTGATGCAAAAGGACAGCAAAAAGATAACAGAAATCATTAAAAACAAGCAGGATCTTTTTTCTCAACTTGTCTTTAGAAAACTTGAAAACAAAGATATAAATAATTATAGCGATTACAAAGAAATCATCTCCTATGTATCATATTTGCTTAGTAATGTTAAGGACGAAAAATCCTATGATTTTTTCTTAAATCAAGCTGAAAAAATAACTACCATTAAAAAAGATTTTTTCTCTAAAGAAAAGGAATATTATGAAAAACCACAAACCCAGCAAAAAGCAAAACAAAAAGAAAAACTCGAAAAAGAAGCTTTTTTCCTTTCACTAATCCTTTACTTCGAAGAAATTGCTTTCTTAGAAAAAATTGAGGAAAAGTATTTCTTAAACAAAGAGATTAAACACATATTAGAATATATTCAAAATATGGAAAAATTGGATGAGAAAACATTGCTTAAAACTTTTTCTAATAACGAACTACTAAACCAAGCTATTTTCGAAAGCTCCAGGTTTGATATTGATATTTCCAAAAAAGACAAGTATCTTTTAAATACCTATGAAAATATTAAAAAAGAAAACATTGAAAAAATCATTAAACAGCTAAGACTTAAAGAAACTATTGCCATCCAGGAAAGAAACAGAAAAAAAGCGGAACAGATAGAGCATGAAATACTTCGTTTAAAAAAGCTCCAGGCAGAAAAATAAATTTTTTGAAAAGTTAAATGACAAAAATATCAAACTACGATGAGTTTAACTATGATTACAGAAAATACTGGGAAGGGAGAGATTACGAGGATAAAGCAGAAAAGATTGTCCTTAAAAGATATTTAAGCAATTACAAGGGGAAGTTTTTTTTGGATATTGGAGGGTCCTTTGGTCGTAATCTACCGGCCTACAGTTTCATCAATGAAACGCCCATAATTTTAGACTATTCCCTAGAAACTTTAAGAAAAAACAAAGAAAGCATACTTGCCAAACACCCCGGAACCCGCTTAATAGCAGCAAATGCGTATCACATACCTTTGAAAGGAAATAGTCTGGATGGTTCGTTGATGGTTAGAACACTACATCACATAGAAGAACAAGAAAGGCTCTTTGAGGAAATCAGGAGGGTTACAAAAAACAAGGGTTTGTTCATACTCGAATATGCGAACAAATTGCATCTTAAAGCCAGAATCAAGTGGCTCTTAAAGCTCGAATTTGAGAACTTTTCTACCAGACCATATCAGCAACCAACCAAAGGACATTTCGAGGGGGTTAAAGATGGTGAGCAAGCTATATTCTTAAATTATCACCCGCGAAATATAACAAAATTATTACAAAAAAATGAGTTCAAAATTCTCAAAAGTACAAACTGTTCTTTTTTTAGAATAAATTTTCTTAAAAAGGCACTCCCTTTTCCTGTTCTCATAGCACTTGAAAAAATCTTCCAAAAACTTCTATCTTGGACAAATATTGCCCCCAGTATAGTTTTGAAATGCGAAAAAATTGGAGAAAAAAAGAATGAAACATTTGAGAGCTTCGAAGATATCCTATGTTGCCCAGGGTGTAAGGGTAATCTTGAACTTTCTAAAGCATATGCAAAGTGTAAAAATTGTGAAAAAATATTTAAACAGGAAGACGGAATATGGGATTTTCGAATATAAGTAAACCTAAAAGATCTTTAGGGCAAAATTTCTTCGTCAATGAGAACCTTGGGAGATCTATCGTAAAAAACGTTTTAGAGAACGACCCTGCTGGAGTGATTGAAATTGGTCCAGGGAGGGGGTTTTTTACCAAGCTTTTTGTTGAAATGGGTATTCAGGTTTTTGCTGTTGAAAAGGATAATGCGTTGAGTGAGAATTTGAAATTCCTTTTTCCCGAAGTAGAAGTTTTCAACGAAGATATTTTTTCTGAAAATTTACGGACTATTTTTCAAAAAGGGAGGGGTTATGCGTGTTTTGGTTCTTTACCATACAATATCGCAAAGAAAATAATAGCTTATCTTGCAGAAAACTCTAACATTGAAAACTTTTATTTCATAATCCAAAAAGAAGTAGCTCAAAAATACACCTCTAAAGAAAAAAGCTCCAGATTATCCTTAACTACAAAGTTATATTTTGACAGTAAAATCATATTTGATATCTCTCCTGAAAACTTTAAACCCAGACCGAATGTTGTTAGTAGTTTTATAAAGTTTGCAAGGAATGACAATCTTAAATTAGTAGGTGATCTTGAAGGCTTTTTAAAATACTTACACCTAGCTTTTAAACAACCTCGTAAAAAATTAAAAAATAATATTGGAAAGCACTACACACCTTCGAATGAAATACTGGATCTTTTGAACAAAAGGCCTGAAGATTTTGATTTGGAAGGACATTTGCACATTTGGAAGAACTTAGAACCAAAAGCCATTTAGTGATATAATGGCCTCATGGAAAAACAAAAGGAGGTAGAACAACTAGATATGGGGCTCAAAGAGCCGACACTGAATAGATTTAGAAAATGGAAGTACAAAATCGAACTTTTTTTTACTAGTCTTAGGGCAAACAGTCTTTTTACTGCACCATTTCTATGGATTTCCTCTACACTAGCCGTTACCTTCGTTTTGGTACAAAATTATTACTACGTTAACTTCATAGACCAATTACCAAAAGAGGTTCCATTGTTTACTATTGCTAAAAGCCCAGAATTAAGACTTGTAGAGAAAGACTTTTTACTGTGGGTTTTAATCATTTCCGTCTTCTTAACAATTGCTTCCTTTTTCATTGCAACCAAAACCTATTACAAATTTAAATTCATATCAATTTTTACAATGACAAATCTTGTGTTAGGTTTGTTGTTAATAACGTTATCATATATTAAAATCTTTAGTTCATATATTTTTTAAATGCAAGGATTGAATTTAGTACAAAGATGCTTAGAAGTATTTTCAATAGAGATGGGTTTTTTGAAAAATCTTTTTCCAGAAAGCTGGGAACCATATATTGATTTCTTACCTATATTCTTTTTTGCAACAATTTTTGCTTTTTTTATAACACCCATTATTGGCTTTTTTGCTAACAAATACGACATAATAGACTACCCAGCAAAATTAAGGAAGAAGAAACTTAACAAATACGATAAGCAAGAAAGACATATACACAAAGAACCCACGCCATTACTTGGAGGACTTGCTTTTGTTTTCCCTGTTTTTGCTTTCCTTGTCTTCTTATCTTTTTTAGGCGTTTCCCCCATTATTAATGCTGTTCTACTTAGTCTTTTGATACTCATAATTGTAGGCATACTAGATGACGTATACAACTTACCCGCCTCATATCAGCTAATTGGACAAATCTTGGCTGCAACGATAATTGCACTTTCACCAATAAATATGGACGTTATTAACATGCCCTTAGATGGTTTTTTAGATTTAAATTGGTATACTCTTGGTCTCTTTGTTTTTCCTGCAGACCTCATAATGATTCTATGGATATTAATTTGTATTAATGCCATAAAATTCATTGCTGGTTCAGATGGTTTAATGGAAGGCAACGCAATAATTATTTGTATACTTTTTTTTGTCTTAGGCATAAGGACTGGAGCTGAAATAACAATTCTTTTGAGTTTAATCCTCGCTGGAGGTTTAATGGGATTTCTTTTTTACAACTTCCCTCCTGCAAAAATTTTTTCAGGGTCTACTGGAAAAACAACTTTGGGCTTTTTAATAGCCATAATAGCTATATTAAACCAATCAAAATTCGCTGCATCAATTATGATATTAACCCTACCTTTGATAGACCTATTCTTCGTCATTAGTAAAAGATATTTTACTTACAAATCTAAAAACTTTTTGGAGTTAATGAAAATTAATGATACTAATCATTTACACCATCAATTGATTAACCTTGGATTTTCTTCAAAAAAGATTTTGTTGATCGAAATCAGTATAACTCTTTTAATAGGTTTAATCGCTATTTTAACAACAGGTGCCATGAATCTCTTCTTTTTCATGTTAATAATTTTTCTCTCTATTGTAGGACTTTTGAGCTTGCATATTTTTGTAGAAAAGAAAAAAAATTCTGACGTAGAAGAAAGCTCTGAGGATCCTGAAACCCCTGAATCTAAATACTCCTACTAAAAAACAATAGACAACTAAACAATAGTTGAATATAATGATTGTATGGCTAAATTTCTAAAAATAACATCAATTCTTTTGATTTTTCTAGCTCTCGGAGTTTCTATGCATTTTGGAGTTTTTTCCAATCTTCCTCTAGTTCGAGATTTTCACAAAAATGCCGTTTTGACAGTAAACACTCGACGAGGTGTTGCGGATATATACCTAGACGGAGTGGATTATGGACAAACACCGACATCAATAACTAATCTTGCTCAAGGAGGATATACCGTTGAGTTGGAAAAAATTACTGAAAGTTCAGATACTTACCCAAAACAGAGCTTTTACATTGAACTATACAGAAACACTGAAGCTGTAATAGATATTGAAATTGCTCCTAACAATTTTAAATCTGGGCACATACTCTTTTATGCTCCAATCCCAAAAACCTTCAACCAAGAAGGAGCTATTAGCATAAGAAGTGACCTCAGAGATTATGAAATCAGGATAAATAACGAGAGGGTAGAACAGAAAAATGTTATTACTTACAAACTAAAACCAGGAGAGTATGAGATTGAAGTTTCTTCCGATGGTTATGAATCGATTGAGTTTCCTGCAATTGTTAGAGAAGGCTACGATTTAAACGTTAGAGTATATTTATTACCAATACCTATGAATTTTTAAAATGCAAGAAAAAAGTTTTTCAAAAATAAAAAAACAAAATCCAATATCAATAATTGTACATTCAAGCAACATTATTGGAACGAATCTGGCTAAAATTCTACTAGAGCAAGGAAGCAAAGTCATACTAATCGATACGTTCGATTCTAAAAGCAAAGGTCTCATTTCAGAACTAAAAAAAATCGGAGAGGTAGACTTTGTGGATATAGGTGGAATAGATGACTTGATGGGCAACATCGGTCGAGTAGATTATCTTTTTTACATACAGTCAGAGTTTCTTCTTGAAAATCAAACATTTACTAGTAAAGACTTTTTAGAAGAATCAAACAATCTAAACCTTTGTCTTAAAGTAGCTCAAAAATATAATGCAAAATCAAGCTTGATAAGTAGTGTTTCGTTAAATGAGAAACTTACACAATATCCAGACTACAAGCCATCATCATACTCGTCTGAAGAGCTACAAAGATACTCAGAAACTCTTACAGCAGAATATCATGACAGGGCTAAAATTAATGTGAGAATTATAAGGGTAGGGACTGCTCTGGGAAAAGAATCCAATGTAGAAAAATTTACTTCGCTTAATCAACTTTTTGAAGATAGCGTTAATAGTGATGCAATAAAAATTGCTGGAGAAGGCTTAGATGTACACTATCTCATACATCTCTCTGATCTAATATTTGGAATTTTAAAATTAACTTTCTCTTCAGAAACCAATGGAGAGGTTATTTCTCTTTGTAATGATAATGAATATTCTACCCTCTCCATCGCCTACAAATTGCTAGAATTAAACCCCAATGCCACAGAAATTAAATTCATAGCAAATCCCAATCGGAAAAGAGTTTTACATGATCAATATATACCTGCACCAAATGCAGAAAAATATGGTTGGGAACAAAAAAAACGTCTAGAAAAATCCATTGCTGAAACGCTTGACACAAAATTCAAAAAATACAACAAAAAATGGGCAGTTCCTCCATTAGATGAGAGTGCATACAAGAAAAAATTGGAAGAAATACGAACAAAAAAAACTTCTAAAGGGAAAAGGCAGGGGAACGTTAGTATTGTAGCGACACCAACGGGAGAAGCTGTATCTAAAGTTTTAGGTCCGTTAAAAAATATTAATATTAAAGAGATTTTTAGGTCTAAAAATCTCTTTAAAACTCTAACTATCTTTTTAATTTTACTGCCTATTTTTTACTTCCTCGTATACCCTCTTTTTTCAATAGGTATAAACACTTTCGCTATATACAAAAGTACTTCTGAGCTTTCTGAGAATATTTCTGACCTTAACAATGAAAATGTTAAGGATGAACTAACCTCTTTGAATAGAAATATGCAGAACATCAACAGAGGTTTTGAAAATTTGAATTGGATTTTTCTTTTAACTCAACAAACTGATATATATGATGAAACATCTACTCTACTGCACGCCCTTGAAACAGGCTCAGAAGGGCTAGTAACACTAGCAGATGGGACAGAACCACTCATAAGATATTTAGACGAATTTGAACCTGCTTTAAGCTTCGAAGACGGAACTTCTACAACTACCCGAGAATATACAAATATACTTAGAGATTTAGAAAAAAATTCTGACAAAATCGCTGAATCTTCATACAAAATATCACAAGCTTTACAAGCAATTGATCAGGTAAACAAAGAAGTATATCCACAATTTATTCAAGAAAACATTGGAGAGATCCAAACTGCTGTTTCTCCTCTTAGAAAAAATATAGACGATGTAGCTCAAATTGTGCAATTTTTACCTGATACACTTGGTGTTGATGGACGTAAAAGATATCTTGTACTCTTACAAAACCCCGGTGAACTTAGAAGTACGGGGGGATGGATTACAAGTTATGTAATCATTGGGGTTGAGGGAGGGCAAATTAGAGAACTTAAGGTAGATGATGTTTATGAGCTAGATGGAGAATTAAAAAATCAAGGGAAAAATTTTGAACCGCCTTCTGATATGCTAGAAGCTCTTGAACTTGACCTTTTTGGGCTTTCACTCTCAAACTGGGAACCAAATTTCCCAGACGCCGCAAAGGAAGCTAAATTCTTTGTAAAAGAAGCTGGTGCAGCAAGATCAGTAGATGGAGTGATAACCATAGACATATATCTCTTGCAAGATTTGCTTGATCTATGGGGAGGTATAAATATACCAGGAGAGAGAGATTTGATTACCTCAGAGAATATTTATGAAAAGGTCTTCTTCTTACATGAGCATTTTACTCCCGGTCAATCACAAAAAGCGACCTTCTTAACCAAATTAGCAGATGAAGTAATTTCTAAAATCGCTTCCTCAGACTTTGAAGAAAATTCACAAGTTTTCAATTCCATACTAAATTCCCTGGAGACAAAAAACATACTACTTTACTTTAACAATGTAAATGCCCAAAGATATTTTTCCCAAAGAGGATGGGCTGGGGAACTTTTGGCTCGAAAGCATAATTTCACTCCCTCTCCAATTGAATGGAATTGGGGAGCAAACAAAGCAAACCTGTATCTCGAAAGAGAGCAACAGATAAAAACTGAAATCTTAAGTTTAAATGAGATTGAAGTGGAGTATTCTCTAACTTTGAAAAATAACTCCGTATCGGAAAATTACCCTCAAGGAGAATACAAAAATTATTTAAGACTTTATCTACCTCAAAGTGCCGAAGTTTCTACCGTTACGGGCTTTAGTAAAAATAATTACTCTACCTCTTACAAAAAAGGTTTTAAAATTTTAGAAGGATGGTTTAATATACCAACTTCCACAACAAAAGAACTGAGTGTTTCGTATTATCTTGAAAATGCTAACGATATATTGCTAGTTGAAGAAGATGAGGTTTTTTTACAATCAACAATTTTTAAACAACCTGGAACAAGTAAAAAGGACTCTCTACGTATGGACATAACTTATCCAGAAAATTGGGCTATAGTGGAAGAAGGTAATTTTGATAGGGTTAGATTCAATTTGATAAAACAAACCCAACAAGACAGAGAAGAAAACCTTTACCTCATTTGGGAACTACAATAGCTTATATCTTGATACACCCCTTACCATTCTCGAAACAAATATATACTTCTAAAACATCATCAAGAGAAACCGTTTCTCCGGAAGCAAATTTCGGAAATTCATTAATTGTTAAATCAGAATTAATTGGTATTCTAGTAGTAAAACCCATTGGGGAAACAAAGTTTGCAACGTTACTAGATTTACAATTTCTACAAGAAAAGTGTATAATTGCGGATGGTCCTTTTTCTTGGATAACTTGAACATCACTTAAATGGTAAGCACTACCACATTTGTCACAAAACTTGGCAATTCTATCTATAAAAAACCTTTTTTGTTTACGAAGGGACTTATCTAACATAACGTCCTTAATAATATTATTTTATATCTTAATTATAACATACTCTGTAAAATATGACTGCATCAAAAAGAAAAGAAAAGGGGATCAAAGAATTAATAAAAAAGGGTAAGAAGATGGGTTTTCTTTCACAAGAAGACCTTTTAGAAGAGTTTACTTTTGTAGAGGAAGATATTGAATTACTTGATGAAATTTTTACTCTACTCCAACAAGAAGGAATAGAAGTAATAAACTCAGAAGATGAACAAAAGGATAAGGATGAGGACCTTACACTAGAAAAGAAAATCCGTATTTTAAAAACAATACAAGCCAGTATTTCTACAGATGCTGTTCGTTCTTACTTACATGAAATTGGAAAAATTCCTCTTTTAACAGCAGAAGAAGAAATAATTCTAGCTAAAAGAATGGAAAAGGGAGAAAAGGAAGCAGCTCAGCTTTTGATCACAGCAAACTTGAGATTAGTCGTGAGTGTCGCAAAAAAATATGCTAAACATGGTTTAGAGTTGCTAGATTTAATCCAAGAAGGAAACCTTGGTTTGATGAAAGCCGTAGAAAAGTTTGATTACAAAAGAGGTTTCAAATTTTCAACATATGCTACATGGTGGATTAGACAAGCTATAACTAGAGCCATAGCTGATCAAGCAAGAACCATTAGGATACCTGTGCATATGATTGAAACTATTAACAAATATAATAAAGTTAATGCTATTTTAACAGCAAAACTAGGAAGAAAGCCTAAAGATGAAGAAATTGCAGCAGAGATGGGTATAGAGCCCCACAAAATATCAGACATTGTAAAAATAAACCAAAATCCTTCATCCCTTTCTACACCAATAGGGGAAGAAAAAGACAATCAATTGCAAGATATGATTCCTGACACATCTTCCCTTTCCCCCGAAGAAACGGCAACATCAGAATACCTAAGAGATCAAATAGGTGAGGTTCTTGACGAGCTACAAGATCGAGAAAAAAGAGTGCTCGCACTTCGTTTTGGCCTAGAAGATGGTATAAACAGAACCTTAGAAGAAGTCGGCAAAGAATTTGGCGTAACAAGAGAAAGGATCAGGCAAATAGAGGCAAAGGCCTTAAGGAAACTTAAAGAGAAATCTGTAGAAAAACAATTAAATGATTACTTGGGCTAAGATATTAAAGGTCTTCTGTTTCTTCTGTTTCTTCTGTTTCTACACTCTTCATAATCGCTTCATTTTGTAATTGATGGAATTCAACAGGAGGAACTATTAACTCTGTCTCTATCTTTTCTACTATTTTCTCAAAAGCCATTTTAGAAAAATACGGATCTATTGGTTCAAGCAAGTCTACGGATAGCTCACCTACTAACAATCTCTTATCATCCTCCACTGTTATTTTAACCTCATCCAACATACCTTTACTTAAAAATTCATAAATATTTTCCGAACCTAAAAGCTCCCCTCTAAGTTCTGTTTGTGTGTAAGAGAGATAAATGCTAGACCCAACCCACAAAACCGAGGTTATTAGTATAACAACTAGAACTAAAAGCATTTTCCTTAAAACTCCCATTTTCTATTTAAAAAATTTTAAATATCAATATAAATACCAGGACTATCAACCCCATATAACCTTATCGATATGTTAAAAGTTAAAAAATCATCTTCATCTAATTCATTAGAATAGCTTAATAAACGTACAGTTGGAAACATGGGCATAGCCTCTATATCCTCTAAAAGATGAACCAAGTCACTTCTCCTACCCATAACATTTATGTTAGCACTCCAAATATCGAGTATTTCATATGGATTTTCCTCTCCTCTTAATCGTTCCCTACCAATATTAACACTTCTTAGGCGAAAAGAATTTGCATTACAAATTTCATCTAAATTCGCAACAAATAATGAATAGTCTCCTTGATTTGGATAAACCAAAGGAAAATCCTTTAAGTCCTCTCTTATTTCCTGATATTCCGTATTTAGCTGTGCAAAATTGTTGATTTTAGTTTCCAACTGCTCTTTAATTTGCCTTTTTCCTTCTATTTCACTGTTTATCTGCACGATTTTCAAAGCCATCAACCTTATTGGGAAAACAACTAAAATAACTAAAATCACCAAGGTTATCACGATAAAGATTGCGACCTCTCTTTTTTTCTCATTTATTATAAGAATGGCTTCATGTGTCATTTTTTCTTTACTCATAACTCCTCTTGTTTATCAATTATATAACTTGCACTAAATTCATATTCTTCCTCTGCTACAATTTCAAGATTTATTCTTACATCAGAATATTCAGGGCTTTGTTTTAAGAAATTTTCATATCTTTTAATATCGTCTAAAGACTCTGTTACAAAAGTTGAGTTTACTCTTTTGTTATTGAAAGAAAATGAATCCAGCGTAATCTCACCAGGGATACTATCTAAAACAGCAATAATTGTTCTCGCATATTTTACTTGAGTCTCATCTAATGAGTCCAAATCCTTTAACAAGGTCTGAAAATTACGATACTTTCCTTCATTTTGTCTTACATTAGCTTGTAGTAAAAGTTCAACCTGATTGTTTATATCATGTGTCAAGTCATTATTTATTCTATCCACAGTCAACCTTATAATAAAAACGACTATCACAATAATTTGAACAAATATCAAAAGATATCTGCCTATAGTAAAGGTCCACTCATAAAAAATGGTAAAAGTATCACCTGGAGGATTTATAGTGTCAATCAAATTTATAGAATTAGGCAGTTTCTTTCCCATGTTTCAGTATAACATAAAACTATAGTATAATGACAAGTCATCAAATATATATGGTAAAAAAGTATAACACAAAAAAGAAAATATTCATAGGTGTTTCCTGGCCCTATGCAAACGGCAATGTCCACTTTGGTCATCTAGCTGGACAATATGTTGTTTGCGACATTTTTGCCAGATATCACAGATTAAGAGGTAACAAAGTTTTGATGGTTTCAGGTAGTGACTGTCACGGCGCACCTGTTGAACTTGAAGCACATAAACAAAACACTACCCCTGAAAAGCTTGCTGAAAAAAATCACAAGGAAATAAAAGACACCTATAACAAGTTGTCCTTCCTTTATGACAATTACACCACTACTACAACCGAAAATCATAGAGAAGTTGTTCAGAATATTTTCAAAGTTTTAAACAGAAACGGCTACCTTACTATTAAGAAAACAACACAGTACTATGACCCTCAGGCAAAAAAATTTTTACCTGACCGCTATGTAAAAGGAACTTGTCCAAAATGCGAAAACACCAATGCAAGAGGAGACGAGTGTCCAGAATGTAGCGAATTTCTTTCCCCTGAAGATTTGAGAGATCCTTACAGTGCGATTTCAGATGCAAAACCAGTATTAAGAAAAACTAAACACTATTACATGACCTTGTCCAAAACTTCAAAGGAGCTTAAATCCTGGATAAAAAAAACTAGTCCGAGATGGCGAAAATGGGTAAGGTCATCAACATTAGGTTTCCTAAAAATTGGTTTAAAACCAAGGGCTGTAACAAGAGACATTAGCTTTGGTGTTCCAGTGCCTGTAGAGGGATGGGAGGAGAAAAGCATTTACGTCTGGATTGAGGCCGTAGTAGGCTATCTCTCAGCTTCAATAGAGTGGGCTTCTAAAATGGACGAAACAAATGCATGGGAAGAATTTTGGAAAGACCCCAAGTGTAAGCACTACTACTTCATAGCTGGAGGGAATGTACCTTTTCATACAATAATTTGGCCTGCAGAGCTGATAGCCTACAACAACAAATATTCAAATAAAGAGCAGTTTGGTGAGTATTTGCTTCCAAACGAAAAAACCCCTGCTCCACTTAACCTACCTTTCAATATACCTGCAAATAAAATCCTGATGTATAAAGGAAAGAAAATGTCAAAAGAAGATAAAACAGGTATCACTCTAGAAAAACTTCTAGATTCCTACAATCCTGATTTAATTCGATATTTTTGTACAAAATACGCACCAGAAAACCACGACAGAGAATTTGTTTGGAAAGATTTTGTAGATGCAAACAATAATGAACTTGTTGCAAATTTAGGTAATTTAATAAACAGGGTTCTTTCTTTTACAGAAACTAGATTTAATAGCACTGTTCCTGAAGGAGAACTTTCTGAAGAAGTTGATAAAGCAATACAACAAGCCTTCGAGAATTGTTCCAAGAATATAGAAGACTGCTCTTTTGTCAAAGCCATAGAAAATGTTTTAGAATTAGGACATTTCGGTAATAAATATTTTAATGACCAAGCACCCTGGGAAGAAATTAAAGAGAACTATAGCCACGCAGAAAATACTATCTACAATTCCATACAAATAGTAAACGCCCTAAGGATTTTGATAAAGCCTTTCATGCCCCAGTCTGCAGAAAAACTAAACTGTCTTTTAAATTTTAACGAAGAATATGACCCTAATAAAGAGCTAGCAGAAAAAGGAACGATTGATAACTATGTAAATTGTTGGCTTTTCACGGAAGTATCTTCTAGGCATAAAATAAATCAACCTGAAATTGTTTTTACAAAAGTTGATTACTCAGAAGAATTAAGAAATGAGGATGAAAAAAGTTTTGAAGAAAAAAAATTATTAAAAACAAAAGATATAAATTTTTCAATAGAGAAAAATTTAGAAGAAATTCCCGTAATCTGGAAATGCTTTCATAATATTGAAGTAAAAAGAAAAAGCCCTAAAGTAAAAAAGTGGGTAAATGATCTTACGGAAAAAACAATAAAAAAATATTCCGAGGAAAATTGGGAGAAAAAAGAAGTCTTTAAAAAATATTGGGACTTACATAATAAATATTCAAAAGAAAAAGCTATTACTCCTTCAAGTCAAGTTCTCGTAGAAGCGATTAAAGAGAAGGGGAAAATTCCAAACATAAATACGCTAGTAGATGTTTACAACGCTGTTTCAGCGCTTACCGGTGTTTCAATAGGTGTACACGATATTTCTAAAATTGAAGGAGATGTAAAATTTGGAATTTTAAAAAAGAATCAACTTTTGAAAACAATTAGAAAAAAGGACAAACTTTTTGCAAAAAAAGGGGAATATGCTTACACAGATGAAGAAGGAGTAATTTGCAGGCTTGATACCAAACAGTCTGATAGAACAAAAGTTACAAACAAAACAACTGATGTTTTAGTGATAATGCAGGGGCATGAGGCACTACCAAAAGAAGATTTAGAAAAAGCTATGAGACTATTAGAAGAAGGACTTAAACTAACTTCCTCAAAAGGTTGACAAACAGAAAATCCTATAACATAATTGATAAATATATTACTACTAATCAACATGCAGAAAAATGCAGAAGGATTGGGATTAGGATTAGGTATAAACCTAATAGAGAAAGAGACCCCAGGGGTTGAAGGAGTCGATGTTGAAAAGTTTTTACCTCATGAGTTTAAAGAAAGAGAGTATGAAATATTAGGTAACGGAAAATCAAGTTTTGCCGTGTTATCTAAGCCCCTAAAAGAAACCAAACTCGCAAAGTCTGAATATTTCCCCGATATGGAGATGGAAGATCAAAAAACTTCATTTTTAATCGCTGGAGTAAACGAAGAAACAAAAAAACTGGATGAGTTTTTGCTAGTTTTTGAACAATTAAAAACAGGCAATGTAGTTTTCACAGATCCAAGACCGCTAGAAGCTTGGACTAAATTATTAGAGACAAAAGATTCAAAAGAACGTAAAAGCTCCCTATACAAAACAAATAATGGATACTCTCTTCTTTCTTTTGGAGAATGGATAGTTAAACAAGAAAACAAATACAAAGTTTCGGGAGTGGGTATTTCAAATTCAAACTCCGTATATCTAAAAAACGCTGACCAAGAAAATTATAATAGGATTTTAAGAATAAACGAAATTAAAAAAGCTGCTTAGCCAATATCCTTCTGCTGAATCATTAAAAGTTCCTCTGCTAAAGAGAGCTTTACTAATTCTTGCCAGACAGATTCTGTTACAAACGGAATAAAAGGGTGCATTGTTTTTAAAGTTCTTTTTAAAATAAAGACCAAAAGTGCAAGTTCCTCTTCCTTTGGATCTTTTTTAACCTCCTCTATCCATTCATCACAAAATGTATGCCAGAAAAATTCACGAATTTTTTCAGCAGCTAAATGAAATTTGTAATCTAAAACATAACCTTCTATTTCTTTTTCAAACTCTTTTGTTTTTTCTATCCATTTTCCCTTAAAATTATTTTTTTCTAAATGTTTTTTAACTCCATCAATCTTTTCGTCCTCGATATTCATGAGTACAAATCTACTTGCATTCCAAATTTTGTTAACAAAGAACCTGTTTCCTTTAATTTTTTCTTCTCGAAGTGGAGCATTTGCACCTGCAAGAGAGTCTGTGTAGTACCAAAGTCTTAAAGCATCTGCACCATATTTTTCAATAATAGCTTCTGGAGAAACAGAATTATCTCTGGATTTTGACATCTTTGAACCGTCTGGAGCTAATATCATCCCTGTAACAAAAACCTTTGAGAAAGGAGTTTTATCCGTACAATATAATCCCAACATTATCATCCTTGCACTCCACCAGAACAAAATGTCTCTGCCATGAACCATTACACTTGTTGGATAGTATTTTTCAAAATCCCCTGGTTTTCCATTTTGTAAAGTTGAAAATGGCCATTGACCTGAACTAAACCACGTATCAAAAACATCTGTTTCTTGCTCGTAACCTTCCCCTGGACTTTCAACTGAAAATACCGCCTCAGATTCGATTTTCTTCTCTGGGTTTTCCAAAGACTCATCATATGCCTTCTTCCCTCCTTTGTACCAAATAGGTATCCTGTG
>SLSN01000023.1 GCA_007130415.1 Patescibacteria group bacterium | reverse complement strand
ATTTGAGTTAATTCAAGTCCCCTGATTATACCAATGAGGAATGTTAAAACGGCACCACCTGTTGCAATGAAAGCAAGGGTTTTTGTTAATTTGCTTGTCCTTTTTAAAAACAAAGTTTTTTCCCGCTCTATACCACTAAGTGTAGTAGCAATTTTTCCTATTTCTGTATTAACACCTGTATGTACAACAACGCCTTCAGCTTCTCCAGCTGCAAGTATTGTACCCTTGTACATCATATTTTTTCTTTCTGCTAGCTGAGTTTCATCTTTTAATGTAATGTTCTTTTTCTCAACAGGTACAGATTCTCCAGTAAGCGGAGCCTCTATTGTTGTAACATTAAGAGCATATATTACCCTCATGTCAGCAGGTATCTTGTCTCCTTCCTTGAGCAAGACAATATCCCCTGGGACTAGTTCGGAGCTTTCTACTTCACGAATTTTTCCGTTTCTTCGAACCATACATGTTGGAGCACTAAAACTTTCAAGGTTTTTTATGATTTTTTGAGCTTTGAGCTCATGGTAAATTCCAATGATGAGGTTTAGCAAAACAACAATCATAATTATTATGGAGTCTATTTGATGTCCAATTGAAAGGGAAAAGAGGGCAGTTACAAAAAGTACATATATTAAAGGATTATGGATTTGAGCAAAAATCATTTTGAATATGGATTTACCTTCTGTTTCTGGAAGGGTATTAAATCCATATACTTCTTGTCTTTTTGATACCTCTTGTTTTTTAAGTCCTTCTTTTGAAGTTTTTAATTTATTAAAAACCTCTGGGATGGTTTCCTTGTATATGTTTTTAAACATGGGAACATTGTAGCATAAAATTTCTGCTGTTGACTTTATGTGTTGTTACAGTTAGATTAGTAGTAGTTAAATAACTATTTATTGAAAGTGCAAAAATATACAGGACAAATTTTAGCAATAGTTTTTGTTGTATTGATAGTTACCAGTGTTATTGGTTTCGCATTGTATGCTCGTATAGTTAGAGATTCTCAACGTGTGGTTGATGAAAGGGCATCAATTGAAGCAAATGAACTAACAGAAACGATAACGGGTTTGTTGACTTCTAGTGACTATGATAATCTTACGCAGGATAGTGTCTTAAATACGATTTATGAAGATTTGGATTGTTTGTATACTGCTGATGGTTGTCGTGTAAGTAATATGACTTTAGAGAGATTAAAAGATTTTTTAAAGGCTTTGGGTTTTGGTGAAGATATTTTTTCAGATTTTGATTTTGACGATGAGTATTGTAAAGTTGAGATTGCTATGCGCTACAACAACGAGAATGATAGGTTGGATATAGAACAAGATTATGCTTACTCTGTTTTTCTTAACAAAGTTGACTGGAATGAATGTACAAGTATTGATTTCTTTATGAAGGATATAGATTCTGATGGTTTTGTTGTGTCAACTTTTTATGGGAACCATGATGGAAGCAATGAAATAGCTAGTTACAAGGACTACGCAAGAGACGATATTGAAGGTTTCCTCTACTCGAAAACGGGCTACAATTGGGAGAACTATGACAACTCATCATTAAATTTCCCCGCAAATTACGGTGTTAAAAAAGGTGATTATGATATACACGAAGTTCGTTTTAAGTCACTTGGTGGTAGTTCAGATTTAAGTTGGAAACTTAATGGAAAATGTGATGTAAATGGATATCTTTTTGTAGAAGTTGGTGCTACTTGTGGTGGTAAGTATATAGGTAAAGAATTTATACTCTATGGAGATGTTTTTGCACCCCCTCTTTTTGATTATGTGCTATTTAATGGTTATGGAAATTTGGAAATGGATTGGGATTTTAATTAATATATTAAATTAAACAATAACGTGGAAGAAGAGATTGAGAACAAAAAAGAAAATAATTCTTTGATTTGGATTATCATTATGCCTTTAGCATTTTTGTCGGTAGCTCTTTTGTACGTCTTTGTCTTTTCGAATGCAGCTGACGATATATTTCCGGAGGATGAGAAGGGGAAACCGTATGTTCATAGGCTTGAAGGCGAGGTTTATATAACCCTTGCTCCGTTAGATCAAGATTTGCCTGATTTATATCGTTTAAAATTGCCCTCTTTTACTTTAGAGCCAGTTTTTGAGGAAAGTGAGTATAGGAACTATATGGCGAATTTTTCATCTGATTTAAAAAACATGGTTTTTGCTCGAGGGTATGAAGATAGTACTTTCCAAATTCTACTTTTAGATGAAGAAACTCAAGAAATTAGTGAAGTTACTCCTCGTACAGAGTTTTTTGTAAGAAACCCTATTTTTTCACCAGATGACGATAAAATAGTGTATTGGCTTTATGAAAATGAGCAAAATCCTTGGGGTGTAGGTGTTCAAGCCGAAGACAATTCTATTTATATATCCTCACTTGATGGAGAAAGAGAAAAAATTGCCGAAGGTGTCTATCCTTTTTTTGCTCCAGATGAGGATATTGTAATATTTATAAAGAATGATGGACTGTATAGTCTAGATTTGAAAACAGGAAATGAGGAATTAATGGTGGAGTTATTTACTGCTGAAAGCCTGGTTACTTTACCAGAACACGATGCATTGGGTTGGGCAGCTTTAAGACTAAACTATTCTATTGCAGATAATGTTTTTGTTATAACGGACTCTGTAAACAAGGAAGTTCATATTTTTGAGTTAGAAACTCTAACCCCGTTCAAATATTCAAGTGTTAAGTCCTTTGATGCAAGTAAACCAAATTGGCCTGTTTTTCATCCAAATGGTGATTACTTTTTCATTTTGGAATATCAAGAACAAGGTCCGGGTTTTCCTTTGCTTAGTTTTTTGTATTTGGATGATGAAATACCTCAACGTATAGATAGTTTTAGTTTGAGAAATCACGATGTTGTTTATGTTTTTTCTGGCGATTGGGTGGTAAGGTGATTATTAAATTAATTTAGTATGTTTTTAATGAGAAGTTTAAATAAAAAGATTTTTCTAACATTGTTATTTGTTTTAATACTATGTTCTTTTTATTCCAATGAACTATATGCTAATACATACCAATTAGATAGCGTTTCTGGGATTTGGACTCGTGTTGATGGAGGTACAAATATTAGAGGTAGAGGAACAAAGGAGATCAGATGGGGAGAGCCTGCGCCAGGGTCATCTGCAACAAGTGGCTTGAGGTTTTCAGGTAGTGGGAAGCAAACCTTCACTGAGGGAGAAACTTTTGAACTGGCAACACTTACTCATTTCAATTGGCCAATTTATAATGCTGCGGATGGTGCGAGACTTAAACTCTCTATGAGATTTAGTAGCCCAATAGCTAATCCTGAACTTGACCACTTTTATTTTGAGGTTGATGAGACACCAAATATACAGGGGGCATGTCCTCCTTGGCAAATAACGACGACTCCTTGTGACGATATGATAACTTTTCCTGATATTTATGATGAACAAAGTTTTGTTATCGGTAATAGAGAGTGTGTTTTAGAGATAAGGGGGTTTACAGATTCATATCCTGGAGGCAATGTTCTGCCGTATTTTATAACAGAAGAATACAAGAATAGTACAGCATATTTGGTTGGTAAACTTTCTTGTGTCACAGCTTCTGCAATTTGTGGTGACTTAGATGGAGAGAATTATGCTTGTGGTACACAAACTTGGCCTTCAAATGATTTTTGTCTTGTTGGTGAACCTAAACCTTCCGATATTTCTGATAAATTCCCTCAGGAAGGGGAAACTGTGAATTGGGAATGCTTGAATGATGGAGAATCTGTAGATTGTAGTGCTAGAAGAGAGCCAGATCCTCTTTGTGGAGGTTATGCTAATACTTTTGATTATAACCAAGAAAATTGGCCTACTGGTAGTAGCTATTGCTCTATTGGTACTCCTACAGCTACTCCTGCTTATCCTGGTGTAGGAGAAGAAGTAGAATGGTTTTGTGAGAGTGAGAAGCAACCAAAGTGTTCTTCATCAAAGTGTGTTGCAAAAAGAGGGGAGCCCAATCCTTGGATATCTACTCGTGGTGGTTTTGTTCACTCGGGGAATGATATAACTTTTATGATTCGAGATATTTTCTATCCTAGTTTAATAGGCCCTGGCAGTGAGAAAGTTAGTCTTTCTACGGAATTACTTACTCTATATGGAACTTTAGATGTAACGGGTGAACAACTTTATTACAAACTGCAAAATTATGAAAAAAAACTTACACATCCTTGGTATGAAGAATTACTTTTAAAAGCCCAAAAAGCAAACCCTCAAGGTAACAAATGGAGTATAGTGCAAAATGAAAATGATAGTAAGTTTAATTTAAATCTTTGTAGGAATAGTCAGCACATATATTTTGTTCAAGGGGACTTAAATGTTAATCCTAGTTTATACAAAAATCTTGGGGTAGATAGTATAAATGGTTGTATTTTTATAGTAAAAGGAAACATAAATATCAAAGCTGGAGATGATGAGTCTTTGAATTCGACATTACCTAAATACGATATCGTTCGTGGCTATTTTGTATCAGACAGTACTATAACTATTAAGAAAGATGAGGTAGGGGATGTTAATGATGGTCTTAAGATTGTTGGAGGTCTTTTTGCAACAGGACCTGGTACCTCGGTGAAAATAGAAAGAGCGTTGTTGCCTGAGCATAATATGGATTATCCTACAGTTGTACTCTTTCATGATGCTAGGTATTTGGATATAGCAAGAAAAATCTTAGGGGATAGTTTTAGTGGATATATACGTGACATAGGTCTTAAAGAGTAAAATTTTTCACAGGTCTTGACATAAATTCTGGCACTCGGTACAATACAGTGCTAGCCATTTCTAGCATTATATAAATTGTAAAATTTTAAATGCTATGACTAAGATGACATTATGGAATCCTTGGAGATTAACACCAAGGGATTTTTTTGACATAGATGAGGATTTTGAATCTTTCTCTGATGTTCAAATGGATCTCTATGAGGAAGGAGATAACGTTGTTGCTGAAATTAAAGCACCAGGTTTTGAAAAGGATCAGCTAGACATTAGAGTTGAGGGTAATCAACTCATTGTTTCTGGAAATGTAGAAGATATCCAAGAAGATAAAAGTAAAAAGCGAAAGTACTACAGAAGAGAGATAAGGAATCTATCTTTCACAAGAGGTTGTGATTTGCCTGTGCCTGTTGACGCAGATAAGGCAGATGCAACATTTAAGGATGGAGTTTTGAAGGTTGTGTTTCCTAAGAAAGAGGAAGCAAAGCCAAAGCAAGTAAATATCAAAGTTGGTAAATAATTAACTTGTCAATGTCACTTAGAGGACCCTCTGGGGTCCTCTTTAATTATCCTTGCAATATCTCCCATTTAGAATATAATTGTGGTTTATGAAAACACTAGTAATTTCAGACATACACCTTGGAAGGAAATTTGATCAGAAAAAACTCGATTTTTTGTACTCTCTTTTCTCTCTTTACGATGAAATAGTTCTAAATGGAGATTTTTGGTGCTACTATAGTTTTGATTTTAAAGATTTCCTTGATTCTAAATGGAAAGAACTATTTCCAATTCTAAAGAAAAAGAATACCACCTACGTATACGGTAATCACGATAGGGAAAGTTGGTGTAATAAAGGCGTAGAGCTTTTTAGTAGCAAACAAGTATCCAGTCATACTATTGAACTTGGTAAAAGAAAATTCCTCATAGAGCATGGAGATTCTCATTTAAGTCGTTTGTGTTTTGAAAACAAGCATTTTGTCAAATTTATGAGAAATGTAAATCCACTAATTTTTGAATTAATAGATAAAGCAGCACTAAACAGTTATCCTCTTTTTGATAATACAATCCCTATGTTTTTTAACAAAATGTTAAAAAAACATGCACTAAAAAATAATATTACTCCAAACGCAGACACCTACTATATTAACGGGCACACCCACTATGCAGAATTCGACAAAAAAGCTAAGTATATAAATACCGGATATATTGGAAATAAGTTAGCTCAATATTTAGAGTTAGGAATAAATCATTCAGAGTTGTTTTCTGTGCAGTATAAGTAGTAAGATGGACTTAGTAAAAAATTAAGAAAATCTCTACTAAATTATGTTTTGGTCAAGAACAAAGCTTCTTTTTCGTACAATCGCTTACTATTACAGCATAAATCCAAAGATATTTTTGCTAAAAGAAGGCTCTCGTGTTGTTAAAACAATTCTAAATAT
>SLSN01000035.1 GCA_007130415.1 Patescibacteria group bacterium | reverse complement strand
GTGGATGAAGGCTATGGCCTTTCTACTCAGAGTTTGGACAAATTGGCTAAGGATGGTGTTGATTTGGTAATAACGGTTGATTGTGGAGTTAGGGATGGTGAATTAATAAAGAAATACAAAAAAGAACATAAAATAGATTTCATCGTTACTGACCACCATCTGCCTCCAGATGACGTACTTGATAATTTAGGACATACTTTGGTGCATCAAATGTATCCGGGCAAAGAATACCCTTTCATGTCCGTATGTGGTGCGTTTGTAGCTTTCCTCCTTGTGTTGGCTGTTAGAGATAGTGTTGGGATGGAAAGTTCTTTTGAAAAAAACAAGGAATACTTAGACATAGTAGCCCTACCAACAGTCACCGACATAATGCCACTTCACGGAGTAAACAGAATTGTTGTTAAGCATGGCCTTGAAACCATAAGGGAGGGGAAGAGGTTAGGGATTTCCAAACTAGCTCAAAGAGCAAAGATAGATTTAGAAAGTATCTCTACCTACCATCTTGGCTATCTCTTAGGACCTAGGTTGAATGCTTCGGGAAGAATAGGTAGTGCAATGGATGGGCTTAAACTTTTGGCAACTAAAAGCACTTCTCAAGCAGAGGAGCTTTCAAGCAAACTAGACAGTTTGAATTTCGAAAGGCAGAGATTAACAACGGAAACATTAAAGCAAGCAAGAGAAAAGGTTATGGATGAAGGTTTAAATAGCCTAATATTTGTATCAGGTGAAGAATGGAATGAAGGCATAATTGGTCTTGTTGCCGGTAAACTTCAGGAAGAATTCCATAGGCCTGTAATTGTTGTTTCAGAGAGTGGAGGTGAGATAAAGGGTTCGGCAAGAAGTGTTAATGGTTTAAATATTACTGAAGTTATTGAAACTTTTGCTGAGTTTTTAATTAAATTTGGAGGTCATGCACAAGCTGCAGGTTTTAGTATAAAGGAAGGTAAGCTTGAGCAATTTCGTGAAAATATAGTTAATTATGTTGAAGAAAATCTTTCCAAGGAACTTTTGGATAAAACTATTGAAATAGATACCGTTTTAGATACAGAGTATTTAAATATGGAGTTAGCTGAAAAACTTTTGGAACTTGAACCATTTGGATATGGTAACAAAAGGCCAGTTTTTCTTCTTGAAAAAGTGGTAGTTGTTAGTAAGAAGGTTCTAGGTAAGGATCAAAATCACATGAAATTAGAGATTAAAGGTGAGGGCAGTGGTGTTGATGAAGCCATAATGTTTAATTGTTTAGATGATATTGAAAGGATCAAAGAAGATGATGTAATAGATCTTGTTGGATGTGTTGGAATTAATGAATGGAATGGTCTTGCTAAGGTACAGTTTGAAGTAAAAGACTGGAGAGCTTGTAATGATAGTCAGTGATGTATTAAAATAGCTGTATTGAAAAGATAATTTTGAAAACTTAAAAATGAAAACTAAAAGACTACTAGCTCTAGATGCTGCTAAAAAGGTTGGTGAGCAAGTTAAAGTATGTGGTTGGGCTCAGACTGTTCGGGATCATGGAGGTCTCATATTTATTGACCTTAGGGATTGGAGTGGAATAATTCAGGTTGTTGTTGATGAAAAAGATAAGGATATTTTTAAAATAGCAAAAACAGTAGGTGTAGAGTATGTACTTAGTGTTAAAGGTGAGGTTGTTCAGAGACAAAAAGATTTGCAAAATGAAAAAATACCTACAGGTATGATAGAGGTTAAGGTTTCGGAACTAGAAATTCTTAATGAGTCAAAAACTCCACCTATGCCACTTTCTGATGATGGTAGGGAAATTGATGAGTTTGTTCGCATGAAATATAGATATGTTGATATGCGTAGGAAAAGAGTTCGTGATTTGATTGAAAAAAGACACAAGCTTTTGAATTTTGTCACAAACTGGTTTTCAAACAATGGTTTTACCCAAGTTCAAACTCCACTTCTCACAGTAAGTTCCCCAGAAGGAGCTCGAGATTTTGTAGTTCCAAGTAGACTCTACCCTGGTAAATTCTACGCTCTTCCTCAGGCTCCACAACAGTACAAACAACTTCTAATGGTTGGTGGATTACATCGATATTTTCAAATAGCTCCATGTTTAAGAGATGAGGACCCTCGTACAGACAGGCATTATGGAACTTTCTATCAAGTTGATGCAGAGCTTTCCTTTGTTGACCAAGATGAAGTTTTTGAATCAATTGAACCTTTTTTTAATGAAGTTGTCTCAGAGCTAACGGACAAAAAGATAAAGGAGTATCCAATTCCAAGAATTTCGTACAAGGAAATTGTGGAAACATATGGTAGTGATAAAGCGGATTTGAGATTTGAAATGAGACTTACTGATTTAACAAAACCTTTTAAAAATAGTTCAATGGATATTTTTAAAAATGTTGAGGCTGTTAAAGGAATTCTTGTAGATCGTGAGTTTACAAGAAAGGAGATTGATAATTGGACAGAGGCTATGAAAAAGCAGGGTGCAAATGGTCTTGCATGGTTTAAGATTTCAAATGGTGATTTTGATGGTCCTTTGGTCAAGTATTTTAAAAAGGATGATTTGAAAAAGATAAAGAAATTGTTTAAAGAACAAGGTTATGAGGTTAAAGGAGAGCAAATGCTTTTTGCAGTAGCTGGTGTTCGAAAAGAAGTCAATGAGCAAATGGGTTGGTTAAGGTCAAAAATGGGAGATCTTCTGGAATTGAAAGATCCAAATACAGTCGCTTTCGCATGGGTTGTAGATTTTAATATGTTTGAGTGGGATGAAAAGAAAGATGGCTGGGATTTTATGCACAATCCTTTTTCAATGCCTCTTGGAGGTTTGGAAGCTTTAAAGAAAAAAGAACCAAGTGAGATTAGAGCACAGCAATATGATTTCATTGGAAATGGTTATGAGCTTCTTAGTGGTTCAATCCGTAACCATCATCCAGAAACCTTTATAGAAGCTTTTAAAATTTGTGGTTACTCTGAAGAGGAAACAAGAGAGAAATTTAGTCATATGATTTCTGCGTTTGAATATGGTGCCCCTCCTCATGGGGGTTATGCTTTGGGCCTTGATAGGTTCGCAATGGTGCTTTTTGACGAAAGCAATATTCGTGAAGTATATGCATTCCCTATGTCAGGTGGGCAGGAGATAATGATGGGGTCCCCTAGGCCGATAGATGAAAAAGTTTTAAGTGAATTAGGTCTTAAGTTGAAGTAATATTATTGTAATTCTTCTTCAATTTCAGCTGTTTGGATAAATTCGTAATCTATAGCTGGGTAGTAGAAAAGAAACTCTCCAATAACTCCGGTCGTAAATGTAGCTTCTCCACTGATTATATATACTGGTTGCAGAAATTCTTGCTCATGAGGTGCATCGTAGTAGACAACATTAATATCTTTTATTGTAAAATTTCGGACATTTTTTGTCCCATCTTGAAGAACCTTGTCACCATCACTCTCATTTAAGTACATCAAACTTGCTTCTTGATTTTGAACATATGTCAAAACTTGTGCTGGACTAATTAATTTGTACGTCCCACAATATTCAGGCTCAAGTATCCAATTTTTGTAATCAATACCATAAATTCTGTTTGTAGGACGTCCTCTATCGTGAAAATCTGCTCTTCCAACATATGCCGAGATATTTGATTTATATATATCCCTATTTACTATAGGTGTGTTAAACTTGTAGAGTGTAATTCTTCCCTGAGGTGTACGTACTTGGTCTGTTGTTGCTCTATGACCTTGTCTTTCGAGCATGTTTCTGGCTTCTTCTGCTCCAGTTACGTTAGATGGTATTGTAATCATGGAAGCTTCTCTAAAAAAATCCACCCTAATTAAGTCAGCTTCTTGCTTGTATTTGGCTTCTCTAAGTGTTCCATCGGGTTGTATTGCTATATCCATGCTCTCTGGACTATTTCGTAGATAATCACTAGTTAGCAAATCTTCCCCACTTAAGAGGTCTCTTGCAAAATTTTTAGCTTGCTCTTCAGCTGGTACCTCTCCTGTAATCGGTCTAATGGCTGATCTTGTCAAATCTGTCTTTAATTCAAAAACAAAGTTTCTGGCTTGTACAGTAAGGGTTCTGCCAAAACCATCTGCCCAGCGATATGTTGTTGTACCTACTCTTTGCATTTCTTCTGGTTCAAACCGAAGAGCATCGGCCAAATCTTTAGCATCATCTTGTACTGTAAGTAATTGTCCTGGATTATCATATCTGTAGACGTTAATAACTTCGGGGATTTGGGCAATTCTTCCTGTTTGTGTTTCTAAAGTGAATGCATCAGCTCCAGATTCAAGTGTATATTCAACAGCATCTTCTCTTAAATGTTCTTGCAAGGACTCTATATGAGGTATAAATTCTTCTCTAGTTTGTGTACATGCAAAGTCAGGAAACATATATTGAGGCAACTGTTGTGGTCTAGAACGATTAATTAGTACAATCACTAAAACGACGAACAGAATAATTCCTGCTAGTGCGAACCAAATTAATCTTTTCGTCCAATGCGCTGCTTCTGTGAGAGTCATAGGTGTATAATAAATGATTTTTGTACTATAATCTACAAGATAATAAAATATTTTGCAAATTATTATAAATGAAAGAAGAAGATTTTAGAGTTAGAGCAGCACCTAGCCCTACGGGTAGAGTTCATACTGGTAACTTAAGAACATTTTTGAATAATTTTCTCTTTGCTAAAAGCACAAACGGTAAATATATACTTAGAATAGAGGATACAGATCAAAAAAGAAAAGTAGAAGGTGGGATTGAAGCAATAGTTGAGACTTTGGGACTTTACAACATAGAATTTGATGAAAGCCCACTTAAGGGAGGGGGGTACGAGCCATATATTCAATCTCAAAGGCTTGATATTTACAAGAAATATGCTCAGCAGTTGGTAGAGAAGGATTGTGCATATTACTGCTTTTGTACTCAGGAAAGACTGCAGAGTTTAAGGGAGCAGGATGAAAGAAGTACGTATGATAGGCATTGTAGGGATTTAAATGAAGAAGAGGTAAAAAATAATTTGGATGAGAAAAAACCTTACGTAGTTAGAATGAAATTTCCTCTAGATGGTGTTACGGAATTTAGAGATGAAATATATGGAACGATTAAAGTAAAAAACTCTGAAGTAGATGACCAGGTTCTTTTAAAAACAGATGAGTATCCTACGTACCATTTTGCTGTTGTAGTAGATGATCATTTAATGGACATTACCCATGTTTTTAGAGGTAGGGAATATCTGTCTCAAACTCCAAAAAATGTTTTCCTCTACGATTCACTTGGTTGGGAGAGACCAAAATGGGTACACACTCCTCATCTGCTCAATCCGGATGGGGTAGGTAAGCTAAGTAAACGAAAGGGAGCAATGTCTGCAGTCTCATATTTACGAAAAGGATATTTACCAGATGCAGTACTTAATTATCTAGCTCTTTGTGGCTGGGCTCCAAAAGGAGATGTTGCCAAACAGGATGAAATATATACGGTGCAGGAACTCATAGAGCTCTTTTCAATTGATAGGATGAAGAAATCAAATGCAAGATATGATGAGAATAAGTTGAACCATATGAATAGTAAGCATGTTCGAAATATGGGTTTGGAAAAACTAACAGAATATGTCTTTCATTGGGCTGAGAATTTAGTCCTTAAGAACTTCATAGCTGATGAGTATGACGAAAGTGAAGATTGGGAGAAAGAATTGAAACAAGATGTGAAGAAATATCTACCTCTTTGGAAAGAAAATGAAGAATATTTTAAAAAAGCACTGAATTTGGAATTTGAAAGAATTACATACTTAGCTGAACTTCCAAAAGCTTTAGACTTTTTCTATAAAAAAGAACTAACTTGGAGTGATGAGGATTGGAATACAAAAAATCACAGTAAAAAGGAAATAGCTGATGCTCTTGAAAATATTCTTCCAAAATTAGAAAATATATTCGGTAATGAAGAGTACAGTCATGAAAAATGGGAAGAGGTTGTTAGAGGATATGCTGATGAGCTAGATTGGAAACATGGTGACCTTTTTCTTGCAGTTCGTTCTGCAACAACAGGAAGATTAAAGAGTCCTCCTCTTCTTGAGAGTTTTGAAATTATGGGTTGGGAAAAAGTAAAAACTTTTTTAAAACAAGCAATTAATTGGTTAAGAAGCTAAATAGATGCCGGATCGTCTAATGGTAGGACGACGGTCTCTGGAACCGTTAATCCTGGTTCGAGTCCAGGTCCGGCAATATTTTTT
>SLSN01000073.1 GCA_007130415.1 Patescibacteria group bacterium | reverse complement strand
TTTATATTCAAACCTTGCCATAAGTCCTTTTACAATAACCTCATAGCTAATATCTAGGGCATCAGCAGCTTCTAGATAATATGAAAGGTGGATATTATTGGCTTCTTTGTAATAGTCTTTCATAACTTTTGAAATAAATTTATTTTACGAAAGTTTTACTTGGATCTATCAAGCAATCTTTTAATTCTTTCCTTCCAAGGAGTAGGGGGTAGATTGTATCTTTCTGTGTGCTTACAATGGCCTCTATTTGTCTTGTTTCTCCAGTTATCTGGATATCTATCTGTATAGCGGGTTTTACTTTAACTTTGGCACTCTCCACTATGACTGCTGGGCGGGAAATTTCACTATTAACTTTCAATTCTTTTGCGAATTTTTTAGCTTCTTCGATATTCTCAAAGTAGGGAGGTATATCTAGTGATTTAAAGTAGTCTGTCGCCTTTTCATATCCCATTCTGTTGGCTAGTCCTTCATCTATTCTGGAAGTTACAATTCCTGTGTCTAATAAAGCCTTAACGGTTTGTGATTTATTTTTGGATTTATTAGGTTTGAGAGAATTATTTTGATTGTAGTGTATTGTAACTTTTTCGACTAATCCTAGTACTTGTTTTCCACTGAGAAATTGCATACATTCCTCAATTTCACCACCAAACAATGTTTTCGCTAACCTTATTGCTCTTTTAGTTGAAAGAGGCTCTATGCCCTTGAGCCTTTCTAATCTAGGCCTTAAGCCCATGTTGTTTGCCATTTGTATACCAAGACCTGGCCTGGCATTTAGTTCAAAAACTAACGGCCCATTATTTTCATCTATCGCTATATCTACACCCAAAAAACCTATATTGGAAATTTCTTGGCACCTTATTGCTGTTTCTAGTATTTTATCCCAATATGGTATTTGTATGTCTTTTAGAGGTAGGTTTTCTTGAAAATCGGTAGTATATTCAACGTTGGTGTAAGTGTTTTCTAGAACAGAACTTTTTTTTAGTTGTATTGCGTTTGTGGTTACTCCTGTGGCGATATTAACTCCTGCACAAATTCCTCCAGCATGCAAATTTGCTTTACCATCAGATATTTTTGTAGGGAAGCGTATCATTGCCATTACAGGTACTTTGTTGAATATGATTAGTCTAATATCTGGTACGCCTCTAAAAGAGTATTTTTTTAAAGTACTGTGATTAAGTATTCTTTCTTCTATGATTACGATATCTTTTGAGTCTCCCATGGAAAAGGAACCATCCAGAATTTTTTCGAAGTGAATTCTGAGTTGTTCCTTGTTCATGACTCTATGGTTGGATCTAATCCAGGCAGTTTCTCCCTTTTTTTTACCGTAAAAAACTATAATGCCGTTACCCCCGGTTCCACGGTTTGGTTTCACTACAAAACTCTTAGGTAAAGATTCCCAGTCAAAAAAGGCTAGTTGTTTCTTTGTGCGTATAATTTTAATAGTTTTGGGAGTTTTAATATCGGCTTTGCTTAGTAACCTCTTGGTTAGTATCTTGTTGTCTGATATTTTTTTTGAGCTTAGCGGGTTGTAGGGACGTATATACTCCTGGTTCCTTCTGTTAAGCCCTAAAATTGTTTTATATTGATTCGTATTAATCATTTGATATTTTTTTAAATCGGAAAAAGTCTTTAAACCTAAGTTCTTTGTATTGGCCTATGAATAGGTTTAAAAGAAGTATTGGTATATGAATCCAGATGTTTTGTACAAGAAATTGCTGCAGATTTTGTGATTGTAGTAGAAACCATCCTATTACTCCGATGATTACTGTCTCTATTAGTGAGCGTATTGTTGTTAGGAAGTCCTTTTTAACATATTCTTTTACGAAGAAGTCAGAAAGTGCAGCAATTAATATTATTCCCAGAGGTGGTACTGTAGCTATTTGGTGATGATCTGTGGTTATTGACCATGGAGAGAGTTCGTTCAGAATCAGCATCCCAAGTAGAATGAAGGTTATGAAGATGTAGTTTATTGTTATCCTTGAGAGATAGTGCATTCTGATTTGTTTGAGTAGGGAGTATGATATTAAAGACGATATAATTACAGCGGCTGTTACCAGAAGACCGAAGCGAATTCCTGTAAATACATAGGCGAATGCTAATGTCATTGGTGCATATATTCCAAAGGTTTTAAAACCTATAATATACCGGGATATATTCACTAGGGTTGCAATTATAGGGATAAAAAGCATAAAAATTAGAATCTCTTCGGTAATAACTGAATCTTTAATCCAGACCAATATTGTATTCATCTCTTCCATAATGTCTTTGTTGATAATTTAATAGCTACATTATATTACAGTTGATGCCATAAAAGAAAGAGACCTTAAAAAAGGCCTCTTTTCAATTTCGATCAAGTGAACTTGATTATTCAAGTTCTGCTTTAGCACCAGCTTCTTCAAGTTTCTTTTTCATCTCTTCTGCATCCTCTTTCTTTACTTCTTCCTTTAGTGTTTGAGGTACAGATTCAACAACGTCCTTAGCTTCTTTAAGACCTAGGTCAGGGTTAATTTCCCTTACAGCCTTAATGACGTTGATCTTGTTAGCTCCTGCATCTTTCAAAACTACATTGAATATAGTTTTTTCTTCTTCTTCTGCAGGCGCTTCTGCAGGTGCTGCTGCTGCTGCTACTGGAGCTGCTGCGCTAACACCAAACTTGTCTTCCATGACTTTAACTAGGTCAGCTAGCTCTAAAACTGTCATTTTTTCAACAATTTCAAGAACTTTTTTACCATTGTCTGTCAACTTTGGAAGGTCTTTTTTTTCATCTGCCATTTTGTATATATATTAAAAAATTTAAATAAATTATTTTTCTGATAACGATTGAGTTACTCGAATGAATCCTTTGACATTTCCAGTAAGTGAGTTCATTACGCCACTTAAAGGAGCGTTTAATGATCCAAGAAGTTTTGCATAGAGGACTTCTCTTGGAGGGATTTCTGCTAGTTCCATTATTTTTTCTTTACCGATATATTCATTTTCAATGACACCAAACCTAGCTTCAAGTATTTCCATCTGTTTTTGAGCTTCCTTGAGAAATTTTGCGGCATTTACTGGGTCATCATCGAATGTAATTATTGCGCTTGCTCCAGTAAAATCTTGTGTTTCTAGCGGTTGTTCAGTTTCTTGGAGAGCAATTTTAAAGATCGTGTTTTTAATAACAGAGAAGTTAGAACCAGATTCTTTCAACTGCTTTCTTAGGTTGAATAGGGTGTCGCTATCTAGTTTGTCAGAATCAACAATGATATAACCATTTCTTTCTTTTAAATCTTTTTTGTATTGCTCCAACAACTTAGTTTTTTCGGCTTTGCTTTTAGCCATTCTCTTTTATCTAAAATTTTATTTTTGAAAAACCATTATCTAACACGGATTTACACATACCATGTTTCTTTGATAACGAACGAATTATATGTATATATTGAGAAAGTGTCAAGTAAAAAAGGTGTCTTATGTGTTATAATCCAAGGTTATAATTTTTTTTAACCTTTTTATGAGCCCTGAAAAATCTCTTGAAGACAAAGTACTATTTCGTTTGGAAGATGAGAGTGAGAAAATCCAACAACTGCAAGAACGTTGGGATGTAGCTTTAACCGAGTTGTATAAGTATTTTGATATAGAAAAAGCGGAAAATGATAATGACAATGAGAAACTAAGGGAAATAGAGTCCAAAACTATACAAAGTATTGATGTTGAGAAAACTCCAATAGTATTAGGCTTCGCAGGACCTGGGGGAGCAGGCAAGGGTACAGTTAGGGGTCAAATAAAGGAACCTTTAAATACGGGAGATGTAATTAATTCAACAACTAGGGACAAGAGAGATTATGAAATAGATGGAGAACATTACAATTTTGTTACAACCAAGAGGTTGGCAGAGGGTACTATTTTGAAAAAGGAATCTTTGAAAGTAATACAAAAATCACTTGATTTGGAAAAAGTACCAGAATTTTTAGAAGAGGGACATCTAGATGAAATACAAAGCTTGATAGATGAAAAATTTCAAAAGGGTGAGATAGAGGATGGTATTGACCTTTTCCCAGATGTTGAAAATCACAAAAATGAGTTTTTGAATTTAACTCTTAGGCCTTTAAGGGGTTGGTATGCTTTATCAGTGAAAGATTTGAAAAGTATTACATGCGAAAACAGCTTTTCAAGTTTTGAAGAAAGTGCACCCAATATGTTGAAAATAGGAGAGGGAGTAAAAGCTCAGGGTGTTAATTTTTATTTAATTTATGTTTTACCTGAACAACCTATTGCGAAAACTATGGCAACAAGGGCACTTAAGAGAGATGGGGTTGAGCAGAATTCTGAAAAACTACTTAGTACAATAGGGGGTAGGCAAATATTGGAATTTGAAAAGATGGTACAAATGCTTGTTACAGGTGAGTATTCGACAAAGCTTGTTTTGCTTGTAAATGATGAGGGTTATGAAAAAGAGGGAGAGTTTTTTACTAGGACAGGTGATGCTTTGATACAATCGTTTAAATAAAAAGACTCTAGGCTTCCAAAATTTTTGAAATTCCTAGCCCTTTCGTCTATAATTAGTCCATGTCTTTTTCAACAAAATACACAATTACAAACAAACTTTTGGCTAGTATAAAGGAAATAACGAAGGTCTCTTGTGATCTTAATAATAAAAAATTTTCTCATATAACTTACTCTGAAATTTTAAGTAAAACGAAAAACTCTGGAGCGAAGGCATTTTCTTTATCTGTAGAGGAAGAAAAAAACTATGTAAAAGCTTTGGACAAGTTTAGTAAAAAAAATGTGGATTTTAATCTAAATACCATACTCTCAATTCACTCGCTTGTCATGAATAATCTGGCTCCTAAAAATCAAGTAGGAAAATTTAGGAATGCTCAAGCTAAAAATTCTGTCAAAAATTTAGTTAAATTTGTAAACGATATTAAAAGAGATACGGATCCATTAATTGTAGCTGGTTTGTTTTACAAAAATTTTGCGCAAATTGGTCCATTTGTACACGCTACTGATAGGGTAAATGTAATTGCAACAAGAATTTTACTCATGGATATGAAGGTTAATGTGTTCAATCTCTTTAGTCTTGAAAAGATAGGGCAAGTTAAAACCAAAGACAACAGTAAGTGGTTGGAATATTTTACAAGCTTTGTTCTAGAAGAAATGCTTAGAATTAAGAAAGAACTTGAGAAAATTACTTACAAACCAGAGCAAGAGCTTAACAAAGACCAGGAAAAGATCCTGAAATATCTTAAGAAAAACCAAGTAATTACAGATAGTGACTATTCTCAAATTACCGAAAGAAAGAAGGCAACGAGAGTTTTGGATTTTAACAAATTAATTGAAAAGAATTTAATAGAAAGGTGTGGTCAAGGTAGACAAACTCATTACATTTTGAAATAAAGCTATGAAAGTAGGGGATATACTTAGCGGTTTCCAGCTAAAAAAAGAAGAATATATTGATGAAGTAAAATCTGTTGCAAGGCTTTTTGAGCATAAAGAGAGTGGGGCAAGGTTACTTCATTTAGAAAATGATGATGACAACAAAGTTTTTTCCATAGCTTTCAAAACTCCAAGCTATGATGACACTGGAGTTCCCCATATCTTAGAGCATAGTGTATTATGTGGTTCGAAGAATTTTCCAACTAAAGAACCCTTTTTAGAGCTTGTTAAAAGTTCATTACAAACTTTTCTTAACGCTTTTACGTATCCTGACAAGACAGTATATCCAGTTGCTAGTAAAAATGAAAAAGATTTTTTCAATTTGATGAACGTTTATCTAGATGCTGTCTTTTATCCAAATATATATGAAAAACCTGAAATATTCATGCAAGAAGGGTGGCATTATCATTTAGAAAATGAAAAAGATAGATTACTATTAAATGGAGTTGTGTATAGTGAGATGAAAGGAGCGTATTCTTCCCCCGAGAGATTATTAGAGGAGGAATCTTTGTCTTCTCTTTTTTCGGACACAAGCTATGCGTTTTCTTCTGGGGGAAAACCTGAGGCAATACCAAGGTTAACATATGAAAAGTTTCTCGAATTTCATAGAAAGTATTATCATCCTTCAAACAGCTATGTTTACCTCTATGGAAATGGCGATATTAAGAAGCAATTGAGGTTTTTAGATGAAAAATATTTATCAAATTTCGAAAAAGAAAAGGCGAATGTTTCACTAGGCATACAAGAATCTTTTGAAAAAATGAAAGAGGTTGGTTTGAAATATTCTATATCAAAAGACGAATCTAGTAAAAATAAAACCTACCTTTCCTTAAATTACGCTTGTAATAGGGATATTAAGAAGAAAGAAAAATTTGCCCTTGGAATACTAATGTATTATTTAATGAAGACAAAAAGTGCTCCTTTGAAAAAGGCCCTTTTAGAAGAGGAGATAGG
>SLSN01000079.1 GCA_007130415.1 Patescibacteria group bacterium | reverse complement strand
TTATGCTAGATTTCCTTTTTCCAAAAGAATGTTTGGTTTGCTCAAAAACAGGGCTTTGGCTCTGCAAAACCTGTCAAAAAAAATTATATCCTACATTACCAAACTGCTATATCTGCAAAAAACTTTCAAACAACTTTAAAACCCATAGCCTGTGTATTAAAGAAGATTCGTTTGAAAGTATAATTACTTTGTGGAAATACAATGAATGTTCCAGAAAATTGATTCACAATTTTAAATACAAAAACAGATTTCAAGTTGGTAATTTTCTCTTTTCTCTTTTTGAAAGTAAATTAAAAAAATTTAACTTTAAAAATTCCCTACTCATTCCATTACCATCTCACAGAAAAAAAACTCTAGATAGAGGATTTAATCCAACAGAAATTATTTGTGAATTAATTGCTCAAAAGGTAAACGCTGATATTAACTCTAACCTAATTTTTAAAAAACAAGAAAATCTCTCACAAGCTAGTTTGGATTATGAAAAAAGAGAGGAAAATGTTAAAAATATCTTTGAAATTAATACTAACCTTGTAACTAAAATTGACAAGTATGACAAGATAATTATAATGGATGATATAATTACCACAGGAGCAACGATAAGTGAAGTAGGTAGAGAAATTGCGAAAATTTTAGATAAAAAAATTGTTTTAAAAGGAATTTGTTTGTTTCAAGGTAGTTTTAGAAAGAAAGAGAAATGAATATTAGAAGTTTTTACAATCCGGTTAAGAGAAAAAAAAAGAGGTATGAAAAGATTGTACGTCTGTTAGATTTAAAACCCCATGAGAGAGTTTTAAACATAGGTTGTGGTAAGGGATATACTTTTGAAGAATTCAATAAAGAAAACCCTATAATTGGCATGGATGTATTCCCTGAGAGTGAGAATGTAATTAGGCACAAGAATTTTAAGTATATACAGAGAGAAAGTGATGTGCTACCTTTTGAAGAGAATTCTGTTGATGTAGTTGTTAGCATAGGAGTTCTTGAGCACATACAACCTGAAGATTCTTTTTTAAAAACATGCGAAGAAATACAAAGGGTTGGAAAAAAATATCTTGTTGTGGTTCCAAGTATAGCCACAATTATCGAACCCCATTATGGTTTCCCATTTTTTCATTTACTTGATGAAAATAGTCAAAAAGCATTACAAAAGGAATTTAAGTTAAAGTATGTCGAAGAAGATCAAAATGAAAATGAATATGAAGAAATACGATATTTAAAAAAGAAAGAATGGCAAACTTTGTTCCCTACAGCAAACATTAAAACCTACATGCATATAGGTCCATTAGTCACTAATCTCATCATCTGGAAGATCTAAATCTTCTTCCTGTTCAACATCAAGTTCTTCATCTGTAATCTCATCTACAGTTTCCTCTTCTGAACTGGGTTGAGAACTCTCTGTTTCCAAACTCCAAAGATAATCAAGATTATTTTGAACTTGTTCATAAAGATTTAAGACCCCAGTTCTTCTTAAATCCATTTCTTCTAAAATTGTCTTAGCATTTTCAAAATAGGTTTTTGCATTGACATAGTTCTGTAAACCCATTGATATTTCACCAGCTAGAACTAGTCCTGGCACATAGTATGGATTGATCTCTAAAGCCCTTCCGACACTATTCATAGCACCATCTGCATCACCCATTAGGTAAAGATATGTTGCCCTGTTAACATAAGGGTTGTAGTTATTTGGTTGTCGAAGAATCGTCTGCTCAGAAACTTGTAAAGCCGTATTTATATAATTCTGAAAACCCATCTTTACAAGTTCAGAGTATATCAAATCCCTCGTACTCCAATTTATACCCACCATAGGTGCTAAATCTGTAGCTTGCCTTGTCTCTTCAAGGCTTGCCTCAGCATAAACCCCTACAACACGAACAAACTCTTGCCTATCAACATCGTCAGTTAAATTCGCGTATTCCCTTGACAATACGCTATCTATATAGTCCATTAGGATAAGACCCACCTTCCTTCTCAATACATAGTTATTTGAATTCCTTTCAATAGCTCCATGGTAATTATCAATAGCTCGCTGAAGCATCCTACCCTTAACCTCAACATCCATATCTTCATCTAAATCATACATTATGGATTCTGCCCTAACAGCATAAATTCTAGAAGAAAAATCATTAAAGATATGATAAAAGAGAAAGATGGAAACAAAGCACATAAGAAGAATGAAGAATTTTGGCAACGATTCGTTCTTCTCCAAACCAATTTTTTCAACAAAAAAGTTTGTTTGTATAACTAGTACCTCACTGTATGTTCTACAAACTACGCCCTTGAGTAGAGAAGAAATCCCGAGCATTAAAAAAAGTATGAAATACAGGATGAAGCTATAGTAAGAGACAAAAGAGAAAAGCCAGATGTATATGAGTACAAGATCAAACAAAAGAATTGCCACATTTTCCGTAGAAGCTACAGGTATCATCTTTTTTCTGGTTTCATCACCTAGATATTTGAAAAATTGACTAAGTATCAAAAAACCAACAATTAACCATGTAAATATCCCTACGAACCCTCTATTTGCGACAATATTATACACCTCATTGTTTGCATATGAATAATTAACAAAATTTAAATCAATATCCCCACTAAAAGCTGGTCTGTAAAGGTTGTAAGCTATAACAAAATTATCATTACCCAAACCAACTAAACTGCGAACAGAAGAATCCGAAAGACTACTAAGTGTAATATGCCAAATAGACTCATTGTCTAAAGTTACTTGCTCAACTAAATTTTCTGAATCTATTCTCAAAATTTCCTGAGCTACTGGTAATCGAGAAAAAGCAAAAACAGAAAAACTTATTAGCAAAATTAAAACACTAACTATTTGTAAAATCCTACTTCTACATAGTAAAACCAGGATGAAAGAAACAAGAAAAACTCCACCTAAACTCAAAGCACCGACCCAAAAGAGGTTTTTTATAGTAAAGAGGGAAATAGCAGTAACAAATACCAGGGTAAAAAAAAGGTAAACAAGTAGCAAAGAGCTCTGTATCACTCTCTTTTTTCTATGAGCAGAAGTTAAAGACAGTTTTTTATTCAAATAACCTTCATCATTACTAAAAACCTGAAAAAAGTAATGAAAAACAAAAAATGAAAGAAATATACCTACAGACCAAATTACAACAGATAACTTAGCAGAATTAAATAATGGTAATCCAACTAGAAAGAATTTTTCGAATTCTGGAATAAAAGCAAAAGGATTAAAGCCGTAAAATGAAAGAATACTCAGTACTGCACTAAGAAAAATGCCCAAACTTAGACAGAATATCAAAGTAACTACACTACGAATGTTTTTTATCATAGATTTAATTACCAAAACATAAATCAATATCGTTATTATCGAAACAAAACCTGTACCAAGACGATACTCATATCCCCAAAAACTAACTAACGAATCAATCGAAAAAATGGAGGAAATGAGAAAAGAAAAACCCAAAAGTAACAGTACTGTATCTCGAGAACTCCGATAGATTTCTACTCTTCCTTTTATAAAAAATTTAATTAATTCAAAAGTTAGTAAGATTATTGTAAAAATCATTAGGATAAAGACTCTACCGTATTCGAACATTACCCATTCTAAAGGAAATAACGAGAGAGGGATTAGAATTAATGATGCACAAAGAAAAAACATTTGGATATTAGAAAGCAATTTGTAGCCATATTCGTTGAAGTTTATTCCAGAAGTTTTTCGTTTTTTCTTTGTAATTTTCTCCTCTTTTTCTTTTTTAAAAAAATAACCAGAATCCTCCAAAGAAGGTTTAGAAAACTTTTCTTCTATCATTTAACGTAAACATTAAGTTATGTTCTTTGACTAATAATATATCATATTTTAATCTTTAACCAGGGGTACAAAAGCAAAACCCTCGTACTCTTCTATCTCACTACCTTTCTGTTTTTTTTCTAGTCTCATAATAGAATTAAGTACTGGGATTACAAGAATTCCAGACGTTTTTAATTGTTCTATAAGCTCTTGAGGGATTTCTTGTGCGCTTGCACTTACCAAAATTCTGTCAAAAGGGGAATGCTCTTCAAGTCCTATAAAATGTGGAGTATAGAATATTTCAACATTTTCATATTTACCCAATTTCTCTCTTGATGATTGTACTAGTTCACTTATCCTTTCTGTACCTATGATTTTTCCACTTGGATTCATTTCAGAAAGAAGGGCTAGGACATAACCACTTCCACTACCAACTTCCAATATTTTTTGTCCATCTTGAACATCCAATAATTGAAGCATGAAAGCTATGGTAGAGGGCTGTGAGATAGTTTGCCCCCGACCTATGGGTAGGGCCATATCTTCATAGGCCGCAGACCTATAGGTGTCAGGGATAAATTCTTCTCTTTCTACTTTTTCAAAAGCTTTAACAATATTTTCCTTAAAGCCTTGAATACGTAAAGACTCTATTAAATTATTTTTTCTCGTCTTTTGGTTCATCATCATCTACAACTTCCCCCTCTTTTGCATCTTCTTTCTTTTCTCCTTCTCCTTCTTTCTTACTTTCATTTTCTTTTTCTGCTTGTTCTTGCTGTGCAGCTTTTTCGTAGATAACCTTACTTGCCTCTTGGACTAGATTGCTTAACTCTTCGCTTTGCTTTTTAACCTCATCTTTATCAAAATCCTCTTTTGCTATTAATTCCTGAATTTTCTTCACCTTCTCTTCTATCTTTTTCTTGTCTTCTTCATTCATCTTGTCTCCAGATTCTTTAAGAAGCTTTTCAGTATTAAAACAAAGTGAGTCTGCTTCATTCTTAACCTCAACTCCCTCTCTCTTCTCTTTGTCCTCCTTAGCGTGTTCCTCAGCATCTTTAACCATTTTTTCAACTTCGTCTTCTGTCAAACCAGTAGACGCTGTAATTGTAATCTTCTGCTCCTTACCTGTTGCTTTGTCCTTAGCAGAAACATTAAGTATTCCATTTGCATCTATTTCATATTTCACTTCTATTTGAGGTACTCCTCTAGGTGCTGGTGGAATTCCATCTAGAATGAATCTCCCAAGAGTCTTGTTGTCAGCAGCCATTTCTCTTTCACCTTGAAGAACGTGTATTTCTACAGAAGGTTGGTTATCTGCAGCTGTACTAAAGACTTGAGTTTTTTCAGTTGGAATTGTAGTATTTTTTTCAATTAGCTTAGTCATAACTCCACCAAGAGTTTCAATACCTAAGGAGAGAGGTGTTACATCAAGTAGGGTAATATCATGAACATCACCACTCAAAACTCCTCCTTGAATTGCTGCTCCTGTAGCAACAACTTCATCTGGATTTACACCTTTGTTTGGTTCTTTACCGAAGAATTCCTTAACTTTCTTAATAACTGCAGGCATTCTTGTCATACCTCCAACCAAAAGGATTTCACTAATATCTTCTTTTTTAACCTTCGCATCTTTCAACACTTCTTCACAAGGTGGTACTGTTTTATCAATCAAATCAGAAATTAATTTTTCAAGTTCAACTCTAGTCATTTCTTTTTTGAAATGCTTTGGACCAGAACTTGTTGCAGTAATGTAGGGGATATTAATCTCTGTTTTTTCTGAAGTAGAAAGCTCTATCTTTGCTTTTTCAGCAGCATCCTTTAATCTTTGAAGTGCAGTTTTATCCTCTCTTAAATCAATGCCTTCATTATTTTTAAATTCATCTATTAATGATTCCATTATTACAGAATCAAAATCATCTCCCCCAAGATGGGTGTCACCATTTGTAGCTAGAACTTCAAAAACACCGTCTCCTATTTCAAGAAGCGTTATATCAAAAGTACCTCCACCAAGGTCAAAAACAGCAATAGTTTCATCTTTCTTTTCACCCATTCCATATGAAAGAGCTGCTGCTGTAGGTTCGTTAACAATTCTTTTCACTTCCAAACCAGCAATTTTACCAGCATCTTTTGTAGCTTGTCTTTGCGAATCATCAAAGTATGCAGGAACTGTTATAACTGCTTCTTTGATTTCTTCTCCTAGAAAATCTTCTGCATCTTTTTTTAGTTTTCCAAGAATTTTTGCAGATATTTCTTGAGGTGTATGCCATTTATCTCCCATTTTTACTTCAACACCACCCTTACTTGCCTTTCTAGTTTCAAAAGCAAAATTTTTAATATCCTTCTTAACTTGAGGATCATCCCATTCACGACCGATTAATCTCTTTACAGAGTATATGGTGTTCTCAGCATTAGTTATAGCTTGGTTTTTAGCAGGAGCACCAACAATTAGTTCTCCTTTTTCATCCATAGCCACAACCGATGGAGTTGTCCTATTACCCTGCGAATTAGCTATAACTTCTGGTTTACCACCAGACATGTATGCCATAGCAGAATTTGTTGTTCCCAAATCTATTCCTAATATTTTTGTCATATATTTTTATTTAAAAAATTTATTTAA